>JBCCWF010000435.1:0-5873 GCA_039194035.1 Cyanobacteria bacterium P01_E01_bin.6
CCCCCGCCCCGGGGGGGGCACAACCACCAAAATACGCAAAATAGGTGAGTTTTAAGTTATCAGTATTAGCCCAAGAAATTAGCCCAAGACGCAGCATGCACTCACACAGGTGTTCTTGAGTTCGTTAATGCTTGAGCCTCGATTCTTTTTAGTGCGCGATTTCAGTATTCGATCGATTTAGAAGCGGGAGGGTGATTCACAGGCAATTTAATTGAAAATTCCGTGCCCTGGCCAGGCTCCGACACGCACTGCAACATCCCCTGATGGTTGGCGATAATCTGTGCACTAATTGCCATTCCAAGTCCTGTCCCTTCTCCAATCGGTTTGGTTGTAAAGAACGGATCATATAGCTTTGCCTTCACCTCATCTGGCATACCTGGGCCGTTGTCCTCAATCATAATCAGCACCGTGTTTTCAATCGCCTGAGTGCAAATAGAAAGGGTGGGTACCGTGTCCGCTAACTCAACAGTCGGGTCTGTCCAAACACTATCGAATGCATCAATAGCATTCGTTAAAATATTGATCAAAACCTGGTTAATATGCCCCATGCAGCACTCTACTTTAGGCAGATGTCCATAGGTTTTTCGCACGTGAATGGCAGGTCGATACTTCGTTGCCTGCAAGCGACCTCGGAGCATGAGAAGGGTATTATCAATGCCATCATGGAGATCAACAGACTCCCATCCATCCTTGCCAAGCTGTGAAAAGTTACGCAAGGCTTTCACCAGATCGATAATGCGCTCTGATCCAGAAATCATAGACCCCAGGGCATTGGGTAAATCGTTTGAGCGAAAGTCGATATCGAGTTCCTGAGTCATCGATTCAATGGCTGGAATATTGGGTGGACAGTGTTCTTTATAGAGAGCCAGCAGCTGAAGTAAATCCGCCACAGAATGCTTGACATACGCTAAGTTGCCTCGGATAAAGTTAATCGGATTATTGATCTCATGAGCCATTCCCGCGGCTAATTGACCCAGGCTCACCATTTTTTCTGTATGAGTCAGTTGAACGTGGGTTGCTTGTAACGCTTGCAAGGTTTGATTGAGTTCGGTGAATTGTTGCTGAGTTTGCAACAACAACTCCGTATGTTGAATCGCAATGCCTAAATGAACCGCAATCTTAGAGACAAATTCGATTTCATCTGGTTCCCATTGACGAGGGCCTGAGCATTGGTGAATGCACAATAATCCCCATAAGTCTTTTCCCTTAAGCAACGGAACTAGTAAGTTTGCCCGTACTTGAAATTGACGGAGAATCTCAACATGACAGGAACTGAAATCTGCATCGTAGATATCATTAACGGCTTGAATGCGACCCTGTTGATAATCGACAGCATACTGCTGCCCAAAACAGTGATCTCTTACTCGTGCTGCTAATACTGAATCAAATTTAGGCAGCACAGTTTCTGCAATAAATTCTCCTTCATCCCAGCCTGAAGCGGGGTCCAACTGCAAGACTCCAATGCGATCCACAGCCAGGAGTTGACGAATCTCTTGAATCGTTGTTTGGAATATCGTTGCTAAATCCAAGTGTTCACGAATTTTCTCGATTACCCTAAACTGAGCTTTTTCACGTTCAAGATTGAACTGACAACTATCTAGGGAACTGAGTTGTTGAGGCGCCATATCAAGCTCAAATCATGCGACGTAACTTTCTCTAAAGGTTCCCCAGACAGAGGGCATTGTTGGAATCATTTACATTAGTTTTTAGTTTGCATCTAGGTTAGAGTGTCATCCTGGGATGACACAGGCGCTAGTGCTGAGGATAGGCAGAAACTTGCCCACCATCCGTGAATAGGTCTGATGGGGTGAAGGCGATCGCCACACTTAGTGATTGAATGGTCTGATACTTATGCAAATCTTTAATCATCATCATCCATCAATGACGCACATTAAGCGACACAATCAAGAAGGAGTCCTCCTCCAGTTTTGATTGGTTGCTTGCGTGAAGCAACAATACTGATGAACCACGTGACCAATGGGAAGGAACCCCATGAAGGGACAGCATTTAGAGGGTGTCAAATTATCACAATTGAGGATTTTGATTGCGGTTGCTGATCATCAGAACTTTAGTGAAGCAGCACTCCAGCTCCAGATTTCTCAATCAGCGGTCAGTCATGCGATCGCTGCATTGGAAGAGGAACTTGGTATCGTATTAGTCTCTCGGGGGCGTCATGGTGCCACGCTTACGCCAGCAGGCGATCGCATTTTGTGTCATGCCCAGCAAATGATGCAGGTTCTCGACAGAATTGGGAAAGAAGCTCAGTTGGCAAAGGGGCTGCAAGGAGGACACGTTCGAGTAGCGGCGTTTCGAAGTGTGGCGACTCACCTCCTACCGCCGGCGATCGCCCAGTTTCGCAAAAAATTTCCATCCATCAACGCCGTGATTACCGAGCATCCGGACTACATTGCAACAGAAAAAGCCGTACGGGAAGGAAAGGCAGATCTCTGCATTACCTATCTTCCCACGTCTGCTGAGTTCGAAACCTGGGAACTCTTTCGCGACGAGTACGTGGTGTTGGTTCCCCCTAGCCTAAGCCTATCGCCTCCACTCACTTGGGAACTCCTCAGTCAACACCCCCTGATTCTAGGGCCTGACAATGACGCCTGTAGTATTCTTGTGCAAAAACATTTCTCCAAATGGGGTAAATCCTTAGAAGCCGCTCATCGCTTTACTGAAGACTCAACGATCATCAGCATGGTGGCTCAGGGCTTAGGTATTGCCATTCTGCCTCGACTAGCAGCGGAGCCACTGTCTAAGGAAATGCAGGTTTTTAGTTTGCCCAATCGACTTGAACGAGTCATTGGAGTGGGGATTCTATCGGCTGCGTTGCATCCTCCTCCGGTTTTTGCCTTTTTGGACACCCTCAGAAACGTAGGCCCCATCCCAGAACATCGACAATCAGCTTGAAAAACCGAACCTATACCGGCTAGGCCTCTTCTTGACCAGGAGTGCTCTTGTCAATGGACGGGTGCTTGACTCCATATAACTGAGAACCATTCACTTCTACACCTTGTTGTATATCTACAGGCCGAACTCTTCGGTCTGAGACAGTGACTGATGACTGAGCCGTTTCAGTCTCGCCTGCTCGGTGGTGCTCTCCGTCCAACTGTTCACGAGCAGCAATAGGGCGATCGCGAGGAACTCGGTAGGTCACTCCATTTTCAGAGATATAGTGCCCCGTTCCATTTATCTGTGCATACAAGGCATCTTGAGGATTTTGAAGCATGGAGTCTTCGTCTGCATCAACGTGTATTGGTAGACGCACATAAAACGTCGTTCCCACATTCTCATGGCTTTCAAACTTCACATGACCATGATGACGTGTAACACACTGCTGAACAATTGCAAGGCCTAAGCCTGTGCCTCTAATCGTATCGACATTGCTAGCCCGATGAAAAAGCTGGAATAGATGGGGTTGGTCATCTTTTGGAATGCCGATGCCTTGATCCGCAATCACAAATAGCAGATTCGACTCCTCCTGCTTGACCGAGAAATCAACCTGACATCCTTTATCAGAATATTTCACGGCATTCGATAGCAAGTTCGTAAGAATAGGGCGCAAGAGATTGGGATCGAGTTGGACGTCAGCCAAATTCTTCTCACATTGGAAAACAATATTGTGGGCAACCCCCACCCCATGCTGAATTTCCTCGACGATCTCTTCACAGAAGGGTTCGAGATCAATGGGACATGGCTTAAAGTCAAGCTTGCCTGCTTCGGCACGACCAACAACTAACACATCTTCCAACAACTGCGTCATGTTCGTAATGGCTGAACGAATGCGTTGGTAGTAGTTTTGCTTCTTCTCGTCAGAGGCAAGATGGCCATATTTTTCGAGAATTTCAACCGATGTTCGAAGCACCGTCAGAGGAGTTCGAAATTCGTGCGACACAATCGAAACAAACTTTGATTTGAGTTCGTTCAATTCTCGTTCTACTTGTAGCGCTCGACGCATCTCATCTTCAATTTTCTTTCCTTCGCGAATTTGATATTCGCGTGTGCGGATGCTATCGACCATGACCTCAAAGGCTTGGGCCAAAATATTCATCTCATCCCGCAAGCTTGCTCGAATGCATTGCATCGAAGCATGAATTGTTCCAGATTCATCACGAGAAGGAGAACTATTTGCGGCTCCAATACGATTAATCTGCTTTGGAAAATTAAGACTCTGGTTGTAGTCTCCCGCAGCAATCAATTCTGCTGAGTGGGTGAGTTTGGTCAGGTTGCGCGTTAGGATGCCAGACAGCACGTAAATGAGTACAAACAAAATGCCATACGTGATGATAAAAGAAACGAGCACTCGATTTCGAATGCGATCTTGGAGCTTGAAAACATAATCAGCTTCAATGTCGAGCCCAAGAATCGCGACAATGTCGCCTGAACTATTCTCAATGGGAGCGAAGGCTGACAGCCAAGTCCCCCAATCATCGGTATAAATGCGTGGCTCTTCAATCGGGTAACCAAACTCAAGCACTTGAAGCGATCGCGAGCTTGTAAAATCTGGCTCAAGAAATCGAACTGCTTTAGACGGATCGTATGATGCCCACAAATCGACAAGGTAAATGGTCTCAGTTTGACCGTTGGGAACTGGCGATTCACCCACTCGGCGATTTTCTTCCCCTGAGCCAACAACATAGGAGTAGAGCCAAGCACGAGGTTCAATGCTTTTAACAGTTTCGAACCAGGCCAGTTGGTTTAAGTAACGCGGGTCATCCGAGAAGCCGTCACTGTTGGGATTCCCTTCTTCATACAGCTCAACAAGTTCATCTGCATCCACTCCCTTAACGGCACCTTCGAGAGTCGATAGAAGATCTTCTCGTAATCGAGTGATGGTCTTGTCTGTTGTGAATGTGTAAAACCAATAAAATGCACCAGCAAACACAAAGCTAAAGATAAGGCTGAACCCAATCAAAAGCTTCACCCTAAGACTAACGACCTGTAAGGGGCGCTGGCGAATCTTTCCTATTTTATGAACTGGTTCTACAGTTGTTTGTTGATCCGGTGGTGATGCCCAGTGTAGAGTCACGGTGTTCGTTCAGCTGACGTGAGCGCGATAGGGACACTAGTTGAATTTCAGTAGATATCTTCTTTACGATTTGTATCGAGACATCTTTCCGAGTTATTAAACGGTTACTTCGGTCTAGGTGCTGTATCCGGATCGGAACCTACAGATAGTTGAGAACTTCATATATAGGGGAGCACCTCAAAACATAGATATTGACCCCCAAGTTTCTTAAAACAAACGCAATCACCTCACCCTGGATAATTCAAACCAAAACGGATGATCTCGATAATGGGTGCTGCTTTGAGTGAATTATTAGTACACAGTGAAGCTTGCACACATTAACATACCCGAAATAATCGGCATGCGAACAATTACGGATAAATCATATCGACGTGACATTTACCCCAACCTAGACGGAGATTACTATACCAACGGATGAACTTTGATGAGTAGAGAGGCAAAAGCCATTGACATCAAAAAACCATTGGTTAGTAAACCCATGGGTGAGAACCTGGACGTCATTAAAACCAAACCCCAACTCCTGTGACGCCTGTGCAGCAGGCGTCACAGGAGTTGGGAAGTTACGTTTAATGGTGGCTAGCGACTTATCAGCTCTATAGACGTCTTTTTTACATGAAATGTTCGAGTCCAGATGCTACCCAACATCAACCTAGTTCCTGCCATATTGGTTAGGACATAGACATGTCTAAGGTCATAAAGAGATATTAGCTGTTTAATTCAAAGCGCGGATATTTTCACGCCCATTGGCTTGTCTTTATAATGCGGAATTCTGGAGTGCTACGTACTCCAGAATTCCATTAAGGGACTTGCTAGCAGATAAAGTACCAATAGAGGGGCGGCGGGC
>JBCCWF010000436.1:0-5828 GCA_039194035.1 Cyanobacteria bacterium P01_E01_bin.6
GCCCGCCGCCCTTCTATTGGTAATTTATTTGCAGATCCCTGAGTTCTGAGGAGAGTGTCTAAATCGTGTGATGATAGCAAAATATCAGACTTTGTAGAGTTTTGATTCACGACTTGGCAACGTTTACAGAAGAAACTAGGGTTTGAGATGCGCAACGCGTGCCCCAAACCCTAATTTCTTTGTTGCCATTTTGAGAAGTTTGCTAAGTCATGTCCACTCGTAGCCTGTCGATTCCGAGGCAAATAGGATAGACTCTTGTCATACTGTCCTGCTAAATAACGCCCTGCTTGAGACAACGGGCTAATGTTAAAAGGCGAAAAGGCAGTTATCCTTTTGCTGAATTACTCTGTTAGGTCTCCTAGTCGTTTTGTTTCCATGTCATTATGAGCTGGTTAAAAATTTTTAAAACGTCTTCTATATCTGCAATGAATCGCGCTATTGTTGCATCTCTCGTTGGAGCAGCAGCCCTCATCGCTCAGGTGCCTGCAAACGCTCAAACGGCCACGGATGTTGATCCGCTTGCAGATTTTCAGACGACCGACAATAGCAATGATCTATTTGGTTCGGATGGCACCGATGCATCGAGCGTTTTTAGCCTCATTCACAGTCTTGTGTTGAGCAATGACACCAACATGACTGACTTCAATCGGCAACGGGGTGAAAACATCGTCACGGAAGCAGAGAGTTTTCGCGAACTGCAGCTGCAGCGGATTGAGCAGCAAGAGTTGGGAACTGACGCTTTAGAAACTGACCTAGCTGAGTAATCGATTGCTCACTTGAAAGCTTGTATTTGAAGGCAGGATTATGGAGCACTCCGCTATCCATAATCCTGTTAATTTCTTTCTGACTTAAGTTATCAGCTAACGTGAATGCATCATAAGTAGCTAAAGCAGTTTGGCAATCCAAGGGTTTGAGTGTGTCAGGCTGCTTTTGATCTATTCATTGCCGTTTGATTCATTCATGCGACTCTTCAGGCTATTGCCATGACGATTGACGAGGTACTGACCTTCTGGTTTGGGGTAACTGTTAGTGGCGACGATGCATATCAGGTTCGTCGAAAGCTCTGGTTCCGAAAAAATCCAGCAACGGATCAGGAGATTCGGCGTCTATTTTTTTCTACCTATGAGCAGGCGATCGCCGGAGCACTCGCTCATTGGCAGACAACCCCTCGTGGTGCCTTAGCACTTGCGGTTGTGCTCGATCAGTTCCCACGCAATATGTTTCGTGGAGAGGCTCAGTCCTTTGCGTCGGATGCCCAGGCACGAACGGTTGCAAATCGGGCGATCGCCGATGGATTTGATCAGCAATTACCTCCGCTCCAGCGGATGTTCCTCTACCTGCCGCTAGAACACAGCGAAAACCTGGAGGATCAATTCCGCTGCGTTGATCTCTTTCAGCGCTTGCTGAACGAGTGTCCGGAATTGACGAACTCCTATGATTACGCTGTACGCCACAAAGACATCATTGAAAGGTTTGGTCGGTTTCCCCACCGCAATCACATTCTTGGGAGAGAGACGACGGCTGAAGAAGCAGAATTTTTAAGCCTGCCAGGTTCTTCTTTCTAGGAAAGAGAATTTAAAACCCCCGAGATCTTGGGTTGGGTGCTGTCATCTATAGAATCGCAGAGTCATAGAATCGCAAAGTCATTGTGTCGTTTTGAAAAAAACATCGGCTGAAAGTCCGATGAAATCATCCAATCGTCTCCCCCGATTACTAATTTTTGAAACTCCGCATGAAGAACTATCAGGAGGATGGATAGTTCTCAAAATCATCCTCTAGGCTGTAACTATAACGCTTCGAAGTCTATCTCTTCCGTTTTGGTGGTATTGGTTCTGTGAGGGCACCTTCGACCTCACAGAACACAGCACATTGCATTAGTTTGCTAAGCAGGAGTGAGGAGAGAAACGATTGTAATTTTGTCCTGTTTTGTCAGTGCAATGATGTGCTTCTTGTATTGATCGATCGCTTCAGTTTGTATTCCATACGTCAGGAGACAAGAATCATGAAACCTATGATTTGGCATCCGGAACCCAAGGATGAACGGATCAACGAATATCTCGACAATATGAATCGTGAGCCGTGGGTCGCGATTGTTGGCATCAGCATTCTGCTCCTTTGTTCCTTCACAGTGTTGGTGTTAATTGGAGCCTTTTAGGCTACTAATAGAACAAGAAAATGCGGCCAAAGACAACACGGTCAATGACTGTGGCTCGATTTCGCTGCATTGTCTTCCCGCAAAAGGGAGCTGACTTAGCTCCACGGGAGGTTGACTCACTAACGGTTGACGATGGTACCGCTCAGAGTCTAGCTAGCCTTGCTCAGAGCTGGGTTGGCCTTACTGAACAGTAGACTGGCCTCACGCTCAGTGAGGCTGGCTTTGCTGCGAGTAAGCCTGACCTAGGACGCACAAAGGCGATCGCCCGACGAGCCATGCACAGCTTCCAAGTGCTAGAAACCACCCTATGCGCCACACCCAAGGCACCTTCAACGCCCTTTAAAGAACTGGGCAGAGCCAATGTAGACAACGTGTCAGATGGAGTTTGGAGAAATGTAGGCAGTGAAGCGGAGATTGCCTACATCACCAAAGGAACGGCGAAATGTAGTCTCAAGATTATGGTGGAATGTTCATTCCCGTCGGAGCCTCTGGTTCAACCCCACCCTCCGAATATAGCGGCTGATAACTTAAAGGGGGTTCTTCTCTGCTTTCAATGATCAGCCGCCATTATTCAGCTGCCATTATCCAGCTGCCATAGGAACCCCCGACAGCGCAGCACGCATTATTTTTCTAAGAAACCTATCAACCTAGAGCATATTCTCACGCGATTTTAAAAAACGCGAGTATCCTTTTGTGAACGGAACTGGGTTCCTCCGGGGCGCGGAATCGTTGAACAACGTGTACATAACTTATTGAGTCTTCCTAGGGCATCCCACATGAGTGTTTCTCCCAAGCTAATTTCAGCCCCACCTGCCACAACCGCCCCCTATCTTTGGGTCGTCGGTGACCACATCAACGGACAGGCGATCGCCCAACTCTCTCCAGGAACCGTTGTGGGCGATCGCTTTCAGGTCATTGCAGCCCATGTATGGCAAGACACTCAGGGTGAAGTCCCGTTAGAGCGAGAGATAGAATTACCCACCGCCGCATCTCCCTATCTCAAACTCTATGCTCAGCGACTCCACGTTCCAGACGTCTACGGCCTGTACACCCCGAGTCACGGTGACACGCCCATCATTCTCCTAGACAACGTTCCAGTCGATAGCAGTGGAACCCTCCTGCCGACAATTTCCGTCGGCTGGCAAAACGCATCCCCTGTTCGCCAACTCTCGTGGCTCTGGCAGATGGGACAACTCTGGCCCCTCTTAACGGCTCAGGGCGTCGCAACAAGCCTCCTCACCCCTGACAATATCCATGTAGACGGCTGGCGGATTCGATTGCGCGAATTGTTGAGTGACTCATCACACCACACGGCCGAACACAACGCATTCGGTCGTCATGCCAGCGGCAATGAACACACTACTCCTCGACCCTCACCATCACTCCAGGATCTCGGCACCACATGGATGGATTGGGCCGCCACAGCGCATCCCTCTATTCGTGAAACCATCCAAACGATTGCTCACGACTTGCAGCAGCCCGGAGCACAGTGGGCGACCATTGCCCCAGCGCTCAATCAAGCACTCTTGCAGCAAGCGTCACTCTCTCCGCTGCATCTGGATATTGCAGGCGCCACCTTTGCCGGAACGGGGCGATCGCTCAACGAAGACTCCTGCTATCCCATCACCCTTTCTGTAAATGGCACAGACCTTGATGAAGCCGATGAGCTACAGCCTCGGGTTGCCATCATTTGCGATGGCATCTGCGGCCATGCAGGGGGCGAAGTCGCCAGTCGGCTAACGATTCGTGCCCTCAAACTCCAGCTTCGAGCACTCTTTGCTGACCTGGCATCCGAAGACATTCCCCTGTCGCCTCATATTGTGATGCGACAGTTAGAAACAGCGATTCGAGTCGTGAATAACTTAGTCGCCTTCCAAAATAATGAACAGAGTCGCCAAGATCGACAGCGCATGGGGACGACCCTGGTGATGGCAGTTCAGATTCCCCAGACAATAGGAACCGCCAATACTCACGAACTGTATATCGCCCATGTGGGAGATAGCCGCGCCTATTGGCTAACGCCAGAGAGGTGTCACCCACTCACGGTCGATGATGATGTGAAATCCCGTGAAGTCATCGGAGAGCGCAGCCTTCCGAGAGAGGCAGCCCGTCGCACAGATGCGATCGCCCTCACTCAAGCACTGGGAACTCGAAGCGGCGACTATTTGCACCTAACGCTTCAGCGGTTCATCATCGATGAAGATGGCGTCCTTCTCTTGTGTTCTGATGGACTCAGCGACGGTGGATTAGTCGAACGCTATTGGAAATCAATGGCCAATAATGTGCTGAATGGCAAGTTGGATCTCAACAAAGCCGCTGGAATCTGGCTGAAGCTAGCCGACCAGCATAATGGTCACGACAATGCCTCGGTTGCCTTGATGCGCTGTCGCACGTCAGAATCTGCCGTTAACCTATTTGAACCATCAACATCACCGACAGTCACATCGCAACAGACTCATCTCGATTCTCCAGATGGACAGAACAGACGCAGCGTTGAGCCAACATCCACGGTAATGCAGTCATCAGCATCTCTCACTCAAGACGTTTATCCATCAATGGAAGACCAGGGGATAGATTTCTCCGACGCATCTTTCTCAACGATGCAGTCATCAGAATTTGAAGCGTCTTTCTCCCAAGAGTCCTTCTTATCCTCCAGTGGCTCCTCTGAAGAATTTGAAGCGTTAGCGCGAACGCTACTTGAGCCAGAAGTCGTTCCATCCAGCACGGTCAATCATGAAGAAGAAGAAGAATCAGGCTGGGGAGTCTTTGCCGTAGCGGTTGGCTTGGCCATTGTCATGTTTATTGTGGGCGCTGGGGGTGTCTTTGCGTGGCGACGCTATGCCCCGGTCACCTTTAATGACACCCTTGAACAAGCCGTGGATACCTTTTCGAAATATTTGAAGTTGACGGACAGTCCGGCGGAAACACAAGATTAGGGACTTGCTAGAAAATAATAAGGTACCAATAGAGGGGCGACGGGTGTCGCCCCTCTATTGGTACCTTATTTACTTGCAGATCCCTTAGAAGACAATACAGTTTGGTTAAGCCATTGGGAGAGCGTAAACCACGTCCTCTCCCAGGTACTTATTGAGATTTCACGTCTGTTGCAATAGCGGTGTCCCGTGTCCAGGAGAATTTTGCTCTCATTTCTTCATGAGCTGTACAGAATATATGCAAATATAAATAGAGGTTAAACCCTGCTCATCTAACCACATCCGATTTGGAACCTGGAGTGTCTCCTTAGGCAAAGAATCGAGGATCTAGATGTGGTCAATGTATAAAACCAGCAGTGGTGGTATTGATTGAGGAAATATATAGCGTTATGAAAGTTGGCGATCGCATCCGAGTCTCTGAGTCCGTTGTTGTCTATCACCATCCCAGCAACCGCAATGAACCCTTCGATATCAAGGGGCACGAGGGTGAGGTGATTGGCATTGCGAGTGAATGGCACGGCAAAGCAATTAGTGCCAACTTCCCTGTTCTCGTGAAGTTTGAAAAGAAGTTTAAGGCCCATCTCCGTGAAGATGAGATTGAACAGATCGAAGCTAGCTAGCGCGTGTATATCAGCCCTGTTATCGCTTGAACCACATCCAGATCGGTTCTTCATGCATATCTTTGAGAAAAATAAAGCCAATACTTCAAAGAGGTTGTTCACCCAAATGGGGTAGAGACC
>JBCCWF010000437.1:0-5821 GCA_039194035.1 Cyanobacteria bacterium P01_E01_bin.6
GAGGATGGAGCTAAACGGTTCTGCCGGATTCGTGGCTACCTGTCAACATTACGAAAACAGGGACGAAATATCATGGGTGCTCTGATTGACCTTTTTTCTGGCAATCCTCAATCTCCGCTTCCTCAGCCTGAGTAGTTACTCGGCTTGTCAAAATACGGATCAATATAATTTACCCGATCCGTCTTATCTAGATCAGTACATTCTGTTGGATAAAGAAGCTTCAGATGACTTTTGATTTTTAAAATCTCTTTGCCGGACATTCCTGCCTCAAGAACCTTATGGACAAGTGCATCGACAAAATAAATTCCTTTAGAGGCTTTGTTGTTTAGATCTTCTATTATGTCCTCTAGCTCTTTAGACGCTTCTAGAGGAGGATCTCCTGACGGATAATTTTTAACTGTTACACCGTCCTTTGTTTCTGACTTTAGGGTTTTTAGTACCTGCGAGAACTGTTGCCTCAGTTCCTCAATAGAATCTGTTTGTTGGCTGGCTTGAACGCGACTGGTCAAATTCTTGACTTGCTTGCTTTTTAGCGTATAGTCCTTAACGTTGGGAAAGTCTGGTACCCAACCTGTTCCTTTCATTGACATAATGCACTCCGTTTAGATTTCACAACCAAGACTTCTTGACCTAGGAAGCTCTAATTTCAGCTAAGGATCATGAATAATTCCTTGATCGTAGATATTGTTCTAGATAAGACAATCATTTGTAGAAATTATTTGCAATCGAACTGCGTCTTTATCTACTTTGAATAAGTCGCTAGACATACGTAAACGTAATCTTCCAAATCCTGTAGCGGTCGGCACAGGATTTGGGGTTTTGGTTTTAATTTCATCCAGGTACTTAGGAGTCAGCTTAGTCATCCCTTTTTTTATGAATCAGAGCTTTTCTCAAAATTCGTGCAAAGGTGAGCTGGTGCTTCTGGATTTGTGTTGAGGTAATCAAGAAGGAAATCACATCCATAAGTTAGCAAGCCTTCCAGCGTGAGATGTTGAATATCCCACATCAATATCTGTTGATCTGAACCTACCGAGACAAGGGTTGTTTCATCTGGACTGAAACGTATTGCATTGACTGGATCTTGATGTCCGATGAGGGTTGTTATTAATGTTCCGTTTTTTGTCCAGAGTTTGATCGTATTGTCATCACTGGCAGTGGCAATGAACTGTCCTGACGGGCTAAAGTCGAGTCCCCAGATACCTGCTGTGTGAGAGTTGAGCGATGCAATTTCAACCCCATCCAGTGTCCAAAGTTTTGCTAGGTTGTCTTCACTAACGGTGGCAATTATCTGTCCATCTGGACTGAATCTCACGCTGTAGACGTCGCCTGTATGGCCGATTAGGGTGTGTAATTCTCGACCATCCATTGACCAGACTTTGGCAGTTCTATCCGAACTGGCAGTGGTGATCATTTGATTATCAGGACTGAAGCGAATATCGTAAACTGTGCCTTCATGTCCCGTTAACGTATGGAGGAGGTTTCCATCTGTTGTCCAAAGTTTGGCTGTGGCATCAAAACTTGAGGTGCCAATCATTTCACCATCAGGTCGAAAGCTCACGCTTAATACCATATCTTCATGGCCAGATAGGGTATTAAGATAGGATCCATTGCTTTTCCAGAGTTTTACAGTTTGGTCATTGCTGGCAGCAGCAATAATTTGGCCATCCGGACTGAAGCTCGCAATGTTAAAACTATCGTCACTGTCGTCTAGGTTGTTAATCAACGTCAGAGCAGATGACCACAATTTGACGGTTCCGTCTTCGCTTGCAGTCGCAATCATTTGACCGTCAGCGCTGACATCTACACTATAAATCTCGGCATTATGGCCGTCACGAATAACGCCGAGTCTTGGTAAGCCTAATTGCCAAAGTTTGACTGTTTTGTCATAGCTCGCAGACGCAAGGGTTTGTCCATCTGGGCTAAACTCAACACCCGCTATTCGACCATAGTGCCCTTGAAGCGTTAAAAGTTCCTGTCCATCATTTGTCCAGAGCTTTACGGTTTCATCTCGACTGGCTGTGGCAAGGATCGATGCAGGTTGTCCAAGTTCTGCCGTTCCCTGTTGATTTTCAGTACTGTGATAACCCGGACTGAAGCGGACGCTCGTCACTAAATCTTGGTGTCCTTCTAGTGTTAATTGCCGAATACGGTTTGGAATATTCCACAAGATGACCGTTTGGTCGTAGCTTGTCGTCGCTAACGTTTGTCCATCAGGACTGAAGCTGATATCAACCACACGATCTTGATGACCTGTAAAGGTGTGTAATAGCTGTCCGTCAATGCTCCAGAGTTTTGCAGTATTGTCATAACCAGCCGTCGCTAACGTCTGGCCATCGGGACTGAACTGTACTCGATTTACTCGATCATCATGTCCCTCGAGGACAGCAAGCTCTTCACCTAATCGTGTCCACAGCCTTATCGTTTTGTCATTGCTGGCTGTCGCAATCATCAGGCCATCGGGGCTAAAGCTGACTCCTCTGACCTCGGCATCGTGGCCGTTGAGCGTCATCATTTCTTGACCATCAAGTGTCCACAATTTGACTGTTGTGTCATTGCTGGCGGTGGCAATAACGGTTCCATCGGGACTAAAACTGATGACATTCACATTGTTAGCGTGACCCGTTAGGGTTTGTAGGAGATTACCTTCTAAATCCCAGAGTTTTGCGGTTTGGTCGATACTTGCGGTTGCCAGCACACGTCCGTCTGGACTAAACGCGACATATTGAACATTATCAGTGTGTCCTTCTATTCGATTACGTTCTCTGACCCAATAGGTTGCCTGACTTAACACCTCCATGACGTCAGCTCGTAGGTTCGAGTCATGCTTGAGCCAAATTGTTCGTTTCAGTCGCCGTCCGGCCTGTAATGCTTGTACAAGTGCATCAAATGAGTTGCGATTTAGGGTAAATGAGGCTTGAGAGGCTTGCGTTAGAGCTTCTACTTGGCTTTTGATGGCGATCGCCCATGATCCCACAGCCACCACAAGCGCAACGCTAACCCCAGCCAATAGCGATCGCAACACCCATAGTTGCCGTTTTTCCTTGCGTTCCTGGGCATCGAGTGCGGCTTGACTACTGCTGATGAATTCTTGCTGTAGCTCGGTCGGGGTCGGTTGTCTTTTCTGGGTTTTCGTTGAGTGGAGCCAGGTTTGGGCGATCGCCAACTCTCCCCCCCGCAATAGCAGATCGTCAGTGCGCTGTTTCTGCTCCCATTCAATCGCCCGCTGAGACCATTTTGTATGCTGGTGCACATGTTCTCGATCGGTCTCCAGCACCCGCACCACTTGGTTAAAGTTGTCCCAAAAGTCTCTATCCTGCCGTTTGAAATCAATCCACTGCACCTGCTTCAACTCATCGTGCAGATCTTCGGGATTCACAGCCTGGTGGAGCACGGTGACAAACCGCTTGTTGAGTTTTGCCGCATATTCCACCTCATCCGCACAGTAGGGAGAGTTGATAGATCGAGGCGAGATGATGAATAGAAAATTATCAGACGCCTCGATGCCTGCATAAATTTCCTGTTGAAAGTCGGCACTAGCAGTCGCGATGCTCTCCTGATCAAACCAGGTCAACTTGCCATAGACCTGAAGATTGTCATTGAGCTGCCGAGCAATGTCTGAGTCTGAACGAGAATAGGAAATAAATACATCCAAGGACTCTGCTGGCGGCTGTCGCAGACTGTCGGTAATGAACTCGTCTTGCAGTGAAATCGGTGGATGGGCAGAGCGTTTCTGCGCTGTTTTTAGCCAAGTTTCGGCCTGTCGCAAATTGTAGCCCCGCAGCAAAATACTCGGATTTCGGTGCTGTTGGTCCCACTTCAGTGCCTTTGTCAACAGCACCTTATGAGTTTGGTAGTACGGTTCATCGGTTTTCAGAATCCGCAAGAGCTGACTCTCGTCGAGCCGATAATCGTTTTCTTGTTCATTGTCGGTAAGGTCAATATATTGCAGTCCTTGTAAGCCAGAGGGCTGGCTGGTCACCTCAGTCGGACTCACCAGGATGGGAATAATCCGTTTGTTGAGGGACAGCGCATAGTCCAGTTCTTGCTGGCAATAGGCAGATTGCACTGCGTTGGGCGACAGTAGATAAACCAGGTTATCTGCCTGCTCAATGCCCCGCTCAATGGATTGCTGAAACTCTTCACCTGTTTGAATATCAGTGTCACTCGTCCAAACTGTTATCCCTTCTCGCCAAAGCGATCGCCGGACTTTAGCCATTACTGCTGTATCGTCTTCTGCATGGGCAATAAACACTTGAGTCATCAAGTTATTGGCGTTCTTGATGCTCTCAGTGATGAATTCGCAATGGAGATCACTGGGAGTACAAGGAGCTTGTGCTTGCTTGAAGCGAGTTTTTAGCCATGCCTCGGCTTGTTCCCGGGGTTGTCCCACTAAGAGGTCGTGCGATCGCCGATGATGCCGTTCCCATTCCAGGGCGTGAGCGAGCAACTGAGTATGCTGATGAACATAGTCTCGGTGACGGTCAAAAATATCAATCAAGCCCGCAAAAGATGCCTCCACATCATCCTGCCCATCGCGCATATTCACCCAATTGAGCTTGCTAAGAATCGGATGAATGCGGGGATTGCGAATATCGCCAAACTGTCGATTTTGAGCTTGATACTCATCCCACTCCAGATCCGTGCCGCTGGGATGGCGTTGTTGCCATGTGTCTCGACTAATTTCGTCCACATGCAAGATGGGAATAATGCGCTTGTGTCGTGCAACAGCACGTTCCACCTCCAATCGACAATAGGAGGAATTGATAGAGTGAGGCGACATGATGAAGAGAAAATTGTGCGATCGCTCTAAATCCCCGTCAATTTGCTGTTGATAATCAACACCCAATGGAATGTCGTGCATATCTAGCCAGACACGATACCCCTTTGCGGTTAATTGCTGACAAAGCCGGGCTGCAAAGGCTTTACTATCGGTACGGCCATAGGAAATGAAGGCGTCATAGAGTTCGGTCATAACAGGTAGAGCACGCCACGATGGGGACACGGGGAAGGTGCAAGGTAAGGTCAGAATATTTTAGGACGACGCATAGGAATGACGACACTAATTTTCCTTACTCAGATTACTCAGAATATTAGGCTAGTCTGGTCCGCGAGAAGGCGCAATGAAGTTTAATGACATGTGAGTTACATCCTTTATCCAACTTGAGTTCTGACGGTAGCAAAGGTATGAAGGCTCATGTCATGGTCAATCGTCATGTCAACAATTTAAGGCGCTAATTTAAGTCGCTTGCGAGATGCAGCCGCCTTGGATATAGTATTCATGAACTATTTGAGGCCATTGCTGCCATGGACGAAAATCCCAGCATCATTTCACATATTTCTCTCGGCACCAATCAATTTGACCAAGCGGTGGCATTCTACGATCAGGTGCTGCAAACCCTTGGATGCAAGCGAATTATGGAACATCCAGGGGCGATCGCCTATGGCAAAATCTATCCAGAATTCTGGATCCAGTCCCCCATTGATGGTCAAGCTGCGGCTGTGGGTAATGGCACTCACATTGGATTTATGGCGTCATCGAAAGAAGAGGTTCATGCCTTTTACGACGCTGCCCTAGCCGCAGGTGGGCAAGGAGAGGGTGCTCCGGGCGATCGCCCTCATTACGGCGATGCTTATTACGGATGTTTTGTACGAGATTTGGATGGCCATAAAATTGAGGCCACCTATTGGAATGAGGCGTTAGCTAGTTAAATGGCGTGGTTGTCCACCGCCTCCGGCGGTGGACAATTAGAAAACGTTTTAGAGTTATATTCCAGTCCTCTCTCGACTAGGGCGGGATGAACTTTGGAAACAAGGGTAAATC
>JBCCWF010000438.1:0-5815 GCA_039194035.1 Cyanobacteria bacterium P01_E01_bin.6
CCGCGCGGAGCGCGGCTTTCCACAAAAATATATGTCCTAATCTACGTGCGGAATGCTATATCCCGTAACATGACTTAGAGACTTTCTTCGCCCTCAGCTTTGAGTTTATCTGGATTGATCTGAAACTGGATGATTGCAGTTTTCTTTTTGCCGGGTAGTTCCTGAGCACCCAAGATATAACAGTCTTGTTGGAGTTCTTCCACTGTGCGCCAAAAAATCTGATTATTGCGAGAAGAATTGCGTCCTAGTAAATCCAGGTTTTTGAACAGGTAGGGTTTGGATATACGCAGAAATTGACCATCTTCGGGACGGTCCCATTTCATGCGGCTCGCAAGATAGACGAGCAGTTTGGTTTTATAGTCATGCTTGGTATTGGCGCTGATGCGCTGGCTAATGTCGAGGCTGTTGGCAAACAAGACATAATCACCTGTGCGGGCAGGGCCATCAAAAAATTCCAAGGACAAGGTATAGGCATCTGCCAGTTCATAGGTGTAGTCAGCCGCTTTGACCAGATCGAAGTTGCGAGGAACATTATCAATCTCATAGTCGCGGATACGGACAACACTTTTGATGGTGACCTTGGCGCCGAGGTTGTCACCTTTGCGCAGTGATTGGGCAAAAATCAGCTCAGTCCGGTGGAGAGAAACCAAATCTCGATGCAGTTGGGAGCGCAGTTTGGAAGCGAATCCACCGTCTTTGGTGCGGGTATAGCCAAGGGCCTCTAGCAAATCATTGGAGCGGAACGAGACTACGGGACCGTTGCCTTGTTGAGCTGCCAAGCGATAGAGATAGAGGACAATCGACACCTGACGCGGATTGAGAAACGTGAGGAGGGCCATCACCAGGCGTTCTACCCGGCGATCTTGAATTTTTTCTAGGCCTTTGCTGACACCGGCGTCAATACAGGACGCAATATCAAGTTGTTCATATTGTTCCTTGATATCTTCCCATTCATCTTCCGACAGATCTTCCAACGGCACACGTCGGGTCACGGCAACTTCAGAAGCATCTTTTGTGTCGGCATCCACGCGCATTTCCAGATAGTAGCCATCACTATCCGAACGCAGAATGGGCAGATGCACATCTGGGTTACGTACTGAAGCCCCTGCCCGTGGCATAACCATGAGCAGCTGACCGTCGACGGGGAAGCTGTCAGATTCATGGGTAGAGGATTTAGAATTGGTCATCATGCTTTCTCATGCCATTGGCAGACAAGACTCCCTTATTGTAAGGAAGGAATAGGATTTCGGAAGGGTTGCTGACCGTTTGTTACAAGCCTATGAAGAGGATGGGGCGGAGCCTGTAACGCCACCGTATGAATTCAGAATTTGATCCTGTAACGCCGCCGTATCGTTAAGCCTGTAACGCCGCCGTATCAAACAGCAATGACCTGTAACGCCGCCGTCAAGCTGATCCTGTAACACCTGCGTAGAAGAATAGGGATGAGACTAAAGCAGAGCCTTTATTGGCAAAAGATGCGTCGTGAAAGACTGTAACGCCTGCGTATAACATGGCCTGTAACGCGGACGTATCGAGATGAGATTGACCTATAACGCCTGCGTATAATATGGCCTGTAACACGCCCGTCAACAAAGGCTATAACGCGGGCGTATGAATGCTTAAAGGTAGTTGAAGAATTTGTTTTTTCAGTGCTACTCTGTCGCAGACGTCCATTTAAGAACGCCTGAACTAATTACATCAGAAAGGACGGTGAACACCCTTACCTAACCCTGTCTTCATAAAGGAAGAAAGCCAAGGCTGCTGCAACAGCGATGGACTTCTTCCTTTAGTAAAACTCTGTGTTTCATTCCTTCGCGGGAAAACCAAGCATTCTCAATGTTAAGCCGTGTCAAGCAAGCATGAGGATGTTGGTAGAGTTTTGCGTCCATTCTAGTTGCCAGGATCAAATTCATCAAGGGGTTGCCTTTAGAATTTGGTTCATATGTATGCTATGCAGTTTTTGTTGCGACAGCAATAGAGTGTTGTTTGCTTGCTGACATACTTAAGCCAGAGTGATTCGTGCATGTCTCTGCCATATTTCCCGCACCCTGACGTTTACTGGACAATGAGCCAACGTGCAGCAGGTGCCCGCAGCATTCACCTATATCAAAGAAAACGACAATCCGTTTCAGGCATTGTGGCCGCATCGGTATGATTATCTCTGGGCTGACCATGAGGATGCAGGTAAAAAACCCGCGTGGCGCACAGAAACCCGGCACCCTCTTTCTGATAGGTTGATGGCGCAGGGAGCGTATTTGTATGGTGTGCGGTTTGGGAAAGAAACCCACTATGTCATGCTTGATATCGACTGGGGTAGCCCCTATCATCCGGTTCGCCACCCACAACAGTTTCAGCGTGTGGTTGACGCTCTTGAGCCGTTGGATCTGGTCACGGGTGTGATGTGCACGTCCAGCAGTTCCGGTGGAGTACATGTTTATTTCCCGTTTGATAATGGTGTTTCGTCGTGGAAACTGGCAGCGGCTGCAACAGCACTTCTTGAAAATGCTGGCTTCAAGGTAGCAGGTGGCAAATTAGAAGTTTTTCCAAACCGTCGTATCTATGCGGTAGACGGCTTTCCAGGTTTGTTTAATGGGCATCGTCTACCGATGCAGGCAGGCTCATTTCTTCTTAATGAGGATTATCAGCCTGTTTTAGGCGGATGCGACGCGTTTGTACGCCAATGGAAGTGGGCCGTAAAGCGTAATACGCTTACGCATATAGGTTTAGAACAGGTGCTCAAAACAGAAAGGCGGAAATGCTTCCGCCTCTCACAGAAAGCAGACAAATTTTTGAATGATCTGAATACAGAAATCGAGCATGGCTGGACAGGTTCGGGGCAAACCAATCGGTTGCTAGGACGTATCACCATGCGAAGTTTCATCTTTGGACATGTTCTTTATGTGAATGAACCTCTGGAAGGAAAAGCTCTTGTCAAAGATATTGTGAACGTAGCGAAGGCTTTACCAGGGTATCGAGAGTTTTGTAATCATCAACATGACATTGAACAGCGGGCAGAGGAATGGGCACGTTGTATTGAAGCAAGTCACTATTTCCATTTCGGAAGTCAGCGATCGCTCAATCAAAAGGCTGACACTGAAGTAACTGAAGATGCATTCGCTAATCAGCCGAATCAGAAGAGAGAGACGGATGCTCGCAGGAGAATCTGTGAAGCGATGAAAAAGCTGATTAAAACGGACCAGTGTTCTGCTGGAATAACAGAACGTTTTGACAAACTTGTTTGTTTTGGGATGAGTGGTGCAACACTCTACAAACATCGTGATCTATGGCACCCACGATATATAAACACTTCGGAAAGTAGTCTGACATTTATTAGCGATCAGAAATCTAATGATCAGAAATCTGTTAACGACCAAGAAGTTGGAGATGATGTTAGAGATAATACTTTTTTGAAGAGGGATCAAGAATCTGTTAACGATCAAGAGAGCGATAGTAATACTTCGTTGAAGAAGGAAAGTAAAGAACTACTGCGAAGGCCCGCACAAGGATCACCAAGCTTATTAGAGATGACTGCCTGTAATTGTAATCAGGACAAGCATTTGAGCCTGCCGAAAAGGGTTAACTATTCATCGGCAGCCTGTAATACAGCTCTAGATAAGCTTTTAGCAGACCAGGGTAGGCAAACCATGGAAACCCGTGAAGGCAGTAGCTTTATTGTTCAGGTGTTGAAACACATTCGACAGCGGGCAGGACAGCCGTGGCTGAGGCCACCAGATTGAAGCAGGTTGTGGGCTGAACGGTGAATGAAGGAAAGGATCACAGTAACAGGTGTCACAAGTTGAGCGGTGGCGATCGCGCATTATCGATTCAACTTCGCAAGGGTGAGGATAGTGGAGTTCAACTCAGATTGCTCAAAATCAGCCCCCTAAATCCCTCAAATCTGGAGGACTTTCAGCCCTGGCTCCCCCAAGTTTGCGGGTTGGGGGTTGATGAATATTCATAGATGTTTATCCCCTTGTATGTTTAGAGAAGGAGCGGTAAGCCGAAATCCCCTAGTTCATGCTGAAAAGCATAGTTCGACCGTAAGCGAGGTTGCCGCTCTTATCCAGAGCTTTGAGAACTCGCAATATCGCCCGGTTCCTTTAGAGACCGCATCACGCAAGAATGAGTGCAAAGCATGGAGTTATTCAAATCGGAGTGCGTCTAAATGCAAACAAAGCAGACTCAAGACTCCTATCGCTGGATCGGCATTGATGTGAGTAAGGCACGATTCAATGTGTATCACGCTGAGGCTCAGGAGTATAGACAATTTAGCACCAGCCCGGAGGGCATTGAGGCGTTACGTCACTACATCTTGAGTATCTCTAATGCGGCTGTGGTGTGTGAATCGAGCGGTGGCTATGAGCGCCAAATGGCTCGAACATTACACGCCTCAGGAGTACGAGTGAGTGTCGTCAATCCGAGACCGGTGCGAGACATCGCCAAAGGATTAGGCACGCTGGCGAAAACGGATGCCTTAGATGCTCAGATGATTGCTCGCTATGGTGAAATCGTCCAACCTGCTCAGACTGTCTTTGCCAGTGAGGTCGATGAAGAACTCAAAGCCTACATCACTCGACGCCAACAATTGGTTGAGATGATGACGACAGAGAAAAACCGTCGAAGCAGTCTGATGGGGCCAGATCTCTTTTGGAGATTACAGAACACATTGATTGGCTCAAAGAGCACATTTAAAAACTCGATGAGAAAATCGAAGAGCTGAGTGAGTCTAAGTCAGAGTGGCGAGAGCGCAAACGCATTCTGCAATCGCCCAAAGGGATTGGTCCATTAATTTCGGCCAGCTTGCTGGTGATGTTACCCGAGTTGGGACAGATCTCCGGCAGAGCACTGGCGGCGTTAGTCGGCGTCGCCCCCTTCAACCGAGACAGTGGCACCTTTAGTGGGCGTCGCCGCATCTGGGGTGGTCGTGCCGCTGTCAGGTCGCTGATGTATATGGCGACACTATCGGCCATTCGAGCCAATCCTCCGATTCGAGCCTATGATGAGCATCTGCTCTCGAAGGGCAAGGTCAAGAAGGTTGCCGTTGTCGCTTGTATGCGAAAGTTGGTAGTCCATTTATGTAAAGGACAGAAGAAAATAACTGATTCTGGGTAGTTCTTAGTTGTCTGATTTCTCCAGCTTATGCCTAATATTCTCCATCCTTTAGAAAATAGGACTACCCGAAAGTTTTTGCTGTGCTTGAATGCAATGGTCAAGCGCAATGAGCCCTGGTGCGATGACAACGTCACCGCTGTCTTTTCGACTGCATCCTAGCAGCGATCGGCTTGCCGTCCCGAAAGGGAATCGCCACACACATCCGTCAATCAAACATACAGCGACGGCCTTGTAGAACCGCGATGACAAGGTCACAGGTTATGCTGCCCAGTTATCTTACTGAATCGTCAGATTTGGAAGTCATAAGCAGCTGTTTCGGTCTGGATTTACATTTTGCTTCCCCTTGACAGCAAACATAATCGCTTTCGGGATGATGAGGGTTTGAACCCAACTCCGTCCACGTCACAAATCGCACCGTCGTTGCTCAGAGACATAGCTTTCTACGCTCCTAAGTGATTAAGCAAAATTAGTTACACTTACTTAGGCTAAAACTGGCAAACTAGTCAGGTCATTCGATAGCGATTTATTTCATGCTATTAACCCGAGCGATTATCCCTGAAACCGGCGTTGTTGCATAAAGAGTCTGACTTAGATGGGATAATCCTCTAAACCCACCTTTGAGCCTGAGACTTATGAGTGAGCAACCAGCCAAGAAACAGTACCGTATCCGTAACTGGGGGAAATACAATGCGGTCCTCAAACA
>JBCCWF010000439.1:0-5765 GCA_039194035.1 Cyanobacteria bacterium P01_E01_bin.6
CCATCCTCTGGTGCAGTTGTGTCACTCGCTCTTTGCTCAAGGGCAATCTGTTGAACAAGTTGTGGAGGTCATGATGCCTGCCTAAGTCTCTTTTTTCTTCTTAAAACAAAAAAACTTCGAGAACTTTGCCAAGTCGTGTGAATACATGGGTTACATCCCTCAAGCTCACACCCGTTTCCAATTTTTGGTAAGTACCTGGACGAAATTAAGCCCAAAAACCCAAATCCTGTGCCGCCCGCTGCGAAGGTGGCACAGGATTTGGAAGGTTACGTTTCCTTATGTCTCGCTACTTAGCAGTTCCGTGTCGGGAAATCTCGATGAGATGAGTTGTCTGGAGCCTTTGATAGTATGATTATCGAGGATTATCGGTGATTCAGAAGGGGTTTCTCTATTCAGACGCCAATGTAACGTGAGATACCCAATTGAAAAAAATGAATCGAGATCCCATATATCAATTTCATTTAAATTTTGACCATCGTCTCTGTGGATATCGAAAAGACTGTCCTACAGTGAATTGTTAAGGAACTTATCAAGCAGATACGCCTCTCATTATAAATACGCTTTCAATATATTCGTTTCAACCCTCTGCCCACTTCTACCGCTCCATTGTTCTCGCTTCTATGAATTCTTATCTTGCTGCTGCTGTTCAGATGAATTGTTCCCCTGACGTTCAAGCGAATTTGAGTCAGGCCGAAGACTTGATTGACCTCGCTGTACGCCAGGGGGCCGAGCTGGTGTGC
The DNA here is from genome assembly GCA_039194035.1 of Cyanobacteria bacterium P01_E01_bin.6. GTDB lineage: Bacteria > Cyanobacteriota > Cyanobacteriia > CAKZMO01 > CAKZMO01 > JBCCWF01. Next base: position 741 of record JBCCWF010000439.1, read on the forward strand.
TTGCCAGAGAATTTTTCGTTTTTGGGCAACGAGGCAACTAAGTTGGAGCGGGTCTACGAAATTTCGTCCATGAGCCTCAAGTTCCTCAAGACCATGGCTCAGCGCTATCAAATTACCCTGCTGGGTGGGGGATTCCCCATGCCAACCGATGGTCAGAAAGTGCTGAATAAGGCTGTACTCGTTGGTGTTACGGGAGAGATTCTAGAGAGCTATGAAAAGGTGCATCTCTTTGATGTGAATCTCCCCGATGGCAATACCTATCGAGAGTCCAACACGGTGTTAGCAGGTCAGAAGTTGCCTCCAGTCTATTCTTCCCCTACCCTTGGCAATCTCGGATTGTCGGTTTGCTACGATGTACGATTCCCCGAGTTATACCGCCATTTATCGAGCAAGGGAGCAGATGTCTTGATCATTCCTGCGACATTCACTGCCTTTACTGGCAAAGACCACTGGCAGGTACTGCTGCAAGCCCGAGCCATCGAAAATACCTGTTACGTTATTGCTCCAGCGCAAACCGGCCGTCACTATGCCCGTCGCCAGTCCCACGGCCACGCGATGATTGTTGATCCTTGGGGAGGAATCCTGGCTGATGCTGGCAACGAAACTGGAGTGGCGATCGCCGCTATCGAAAAATCTCGCCTTGACCAGGTGCGCCTACAGATGCCTTCGTTGCAGCATCGCGTGTTTGTCTAGAAACATCATCAACACTATAGGGGAAACCGGCCGGTTGCCCCTATAGGAAATGTGTTAGAAGAAACTTTCCTCGTTAAAAATCTGCCTTGTCAAGGGGCAAGAAAATCGTCAAGACTTCACCTTGATGAGGATATTGGCGGATAGTAAATTTGCCGCCGAGGGCATGAAACAGATTTTTAGTCACATCTAGATTAAGGCTCAGGTTCCCTGTTTCTGGCTGGAACATGAGCAACTGCCCAATAGATTGGAGCGTTGAGCTAAAGATAGACTCGCTCTTCTTATCAGGTGCCTCTCCATCAAGAGAAGTGTCTGACGGAAACGACCCGGCATAGGCCGGAGATGTGGAGAAGAATTGGAGTTTGACTTGGCTGCCTGCGGGCATGGCTCTAATGTCAATGTGGCTGCCCGATGGCAGGGCGTGGATCAGCTGATCCATCAGTCCAGACAATACTTGCTCCAGCATTCGCGGATCGCTGAGGACCATCGGCAATGACTTTGGCAATAAGACATCCAGACTTAAATCCCGTTGTTTTGCGGCCTGTTGCCACTGGGGAATATTTTGTTGCAAGACATGAACCAAGGAAATTTTTGCTAACGGAGTATTCCCATAGCTATCTGGCTTTTCCTGGAGTTCAGCGGCTCGAAAAATAAGTCCAAATCGATCAATTTGTCGGGTGCATTCTGCATCAATCATTTCGAGCCGGTGCAGAACAATATCTGGCAAGCTCGTGCGCTTTAACAACAGTCGGGTAAGCGTCCGAATCGTGGATAGGGGTGTCCGCACCTCGTGGGCGATTGCCTGAAGCAGTTCTGCATCCAGCAAATATTTTGGAGCATCTGCACCCTCCTTCCCATGGGAATCCCATTTCTCAGACATCGCATCTCGATGATCGGATTTGGGACGTTGGGATCGTTGAACAGTTCCTGATTGACGTGACGATTGACCAATAGGAACAACTGAAGGGTTGATATTAGACTTTTTCGGAGGTTGTGGTGAATTGGGTGTGACGAGATGAGAGATACTTGCCGTGCTTCGCTTAGGGGTGATCGTGGATACGATCGCCTCATCTGGGAAATGGGTCATCATCAGTCGACTAAAGTCAGCCACAAGGCGATAGTCAGGAGTAATGGGAGCAAATTGATCAACAAGCAAATCTAGCTTGCTGATGACATGGGGGGTGGTGAGTTCTAGTCGAGATCGGAGCGATCGCCATCCCTGCCACACCACTTCGGGCGTAAACGAAAAGAGGAATTGATCAGGAGAGGGAGCCTTTGCAGAAAATTGGGTGGATTCGTCTGGGGAGACGTTGAGTGCCATCAATAGGCTAAATTCGCGGGTCAACACCAAACAAAATGGCTCTGCTCCGAGTGGATCATCAGGCAGTAGGGGAAGGGATACCGTCGACGTTTCGGCAGAAGCCGCAATGTCTGCTGCAGGGAGGAGTTGAAATGGATTGGGGACGTGGGGTTGTCCGACGCCACCCGTCAGCACCCAACTGGAAAACCGTCGAATTAAGCCAACTCGACCTAACACAGGGAGTGGCCCAGAAATAACAATGCCTTCGACGGGAAACGGTAAGTCATCTGGAGTCAGCGGTGGCGCGGATTCTAACAGCCTGTCCAGAAGAATATTTAAACTTGTAATGCCGCTATACCATTCCCGTTGGGCACGAGAACTGCTTGATGATTGAGCAGTAAGAGGATGACCAACACTGGCAGAGTCGATGAATGAATCCATCGGCTCTGCGATCTGCATAACTTCAGCGAGAGTGGGCAAATACCACTTACAGGTTGGCATTATTATCGTGACGTAACGGCGGTGCAGGGAACGAAGAGTTCCTTATTCACAATACCCATTCCATGCTTTTAGCACTAGGCTCAAAACCGAACGAAGAAGTCGGAATATCCGTCTGTCTCTAGGATGTTCCATTAAATTTTTGGAGATGGGGTTGGAATTCTTCTACGTAATCATCGATGGTGATGAGGTATTGATTTGTGAGAAGAGATGATCGGCTTCTTTTTCGCTATCGTCTGATGAGGTGGCTGGGTGGTGGTTGGGCGGGCAACTGCGGCAACTCCGACGACAGTACAGCCAATGTTACGAAGGGATTGGGCTGCTGATTTCACGGTGGATCCAGTGGTGTAGATATCGTCAATGAGTAGAATATTTGCTTTGGGCGATCGCCGCTTCCAACGGGGGCAGGGTTCAAATGCCTGAACTAAGTTTTGTTCTCGCTCTTGGGCAGACAGACTAAATTGGGCTTTGGTGTCTCGAATACGCTGCAGTCCCCGCTTTTCTAAAGGGATTCCAGTGGTTTTGCAAAATGCTTCTGCAATGATGCTGGCCTGATTGAATCCGCGTTGTTTGAGTTTAGTAGGATGCATGGGAATGGGCACGGCGATGATATTGGATGAACTGCCAACATTCAATGTCTTGGCTGATTTGAACGATGCTCGATTGAGCTGATTCCAAGTTTCTCCCAATGCTTGCCCAAGGGGCAGTCCCAACATGGGCTGATTTTCATATTTGAAGGCGGCGATCGCCCGACGCAGTTCCCCTGAATAGTCTCCCCAAACCAATACGGGGATCGATGAGCGTTCCAGAGATTGGGGTATGGGGATTTGGCAGCGATTCAGCTTTGTCCTGCAATATGAACAAATAACGTGGTTTGTTGACCGTTGGCACAACGAACAAGGTGTTTCAAAAAAAAGATTGATGAACTGTTGCCACTGCCACATGAGGCGTTCCAAATCTACTACTGTTTGCCTGAAAAACTGGAAACTATAGATCAGTAGCTAGCCATAATCAAACATACCCTTCCAAACTCTATGCTACCTGCTGCACATGTGGCATAGGGTTTGGGGTTTGGGGTTTAATTACGCTCAGGGACTCACTATCCGTCGTGGTTGGGTCGATTCACTACTCGTTTCTTAGGCGTGAAAATGAAAAGACTCCGAGATATTTTGGTGGTGATGCGTAACCACCACCAAAATACTGTCCGGTTCTAACCTCAAACAAGTTGGAAAAACGTCATTTCCCAACCTAGACGAGGTTGATATTCATGTCGATTCTTTAGCGTAGTAGATGCGATTTCCAATGGGTTTCGTGGAGATACGGAATCGCCATCTCGTTTGGACTGTTACGTCAAAATGGTTCGGTAAAATATGAGCCGATAGGAGCCAACAAGACAGCACGTAACAAATCTATGCTGCGCGTAACATTTTAGAAAAAGGTGTCGTACTATGGCGAATATGCGGGTTTGGTAAGTCAATAAGAGAATGCCTTAGGGTTAAGCTATTAGCTATTTAAATTGCATGGTTGTCTCTAGCCTCCGACGGGGACAACCACCAAAAAAAATACGCAAAATAGGTGGATTTTAGCTTACACGTGGTTTTCTTAGGGCTGTGCAATTGGACTTGGGTTAATATTCTGTAAACCAGAAATTGTTTAGAGAATATACAAAGATCCTAAAGCATCATGTTCCTTGCTGGATCTTCTGTTCAGAGTGTGTAGTTTAAGCTTGACTTGTTCAGTGCTGTCGTACGTTGAATAATTTGATTCATTAAATCAACACGTTGCCCATGACTTTGATCAAACAAAACCGGAGAAACCAGAATTTACCGACAATTAATGAGCGTATTCGATTCCCTCAAATAAGAGTGATTGATTCTGATGGTGGCCAGATGGGTATTATGGAACCCTACGAAGCGTTGAAGCTGGCCCAGCAGAAGGAATTGGATCTCGTGCTTATCAGTGATAAGGCTGATCCGCCTGTTTGCCGAATCATGAACTACGGCAAATACAAGTTTGAGCAAGAAAAGAAAGCTCGCGAAGCTCGAAAGAAGCAGCACACCTCGGACGTCAAAGAGGTGAAGATGCGCTATAAGATTGGGGAACATGACTATAACGTTCGTGTGAATCAAGCTGAGCGTTTTCTTAAATCTGGCGATAAAGTGAAAGCGACCGTCATGTTTCGGGGGCGCGAGATTCAGCATAGCGATCTAGCTGAAAAGTTGCTGCAGCGTCTTGCAACCGATTTGGGAGAACTTGCTGAAGTTCAGCAGGTCCCGAAGCGAGAGGGTCGCAACATGATGATGATGCTTGCTCCCAAAAAGTCTTAAGCATCGAATACTCTGTCGGGAAATAAATAAGGGGTCAATCATCTGGTTCCCAGTCTCCGGCTGGGAAGCCAAACTGGAGGATCTGGCTCCAGTGCCATCCAGAGCCAGAGTTCTCTGGGTGTCATTCCCAGCCAGACGCTAGGAACGAGACTCCGCATCCCTCAAAACAAAAATGCTAGAGCAAGTAGCTAGCCATCATTAAACGTACTC
>JBCCWF010000440.1:0-5750 GCA_039194035.1 Cyanobacteria bacterium P01_E01_bin.6
CTTGTATTTTAAGGCAGGATTCTGGGGCACAGCACCCCAGAATCCCGTTAAATTTTTCCCGGCTTAAGTGATAAGCCTTTAGATGACTTCAGATCGGTTGAGCAGTGCTTGCCACGTGATTGGCCCCGTGACTCCATTCGCTTCGAGACCAATGGTTTGCTGAAACCGAACAACGGCCTCTTCGGTCAGAGAACCGTAATATCCAGTAATCGGGCCGTCATAAAATTCAAGTTCAGTCAGGATTTGCTGAATTTGACGCACAGGTTGCCCACTATCTCCTCGATACATCATCTGATTCGAGGCTGGTACGACAACCACTCTTTCCGTCGATGGACGAGTGATGACAGGCTGAGGAACGGTTTGCACAACTACCTGAGGAGCGGCTTGACGCGATACCACAGGAACCACTTCGACGGATTCAACCACCATCGAATCAAGAGCAATAAGCGTCTGATTCAACACTGCAAGAGTATTACTGTCGACGATGCCCGATGCAATTAAGCCATTCAGTTGCTGAAAGCGAGTGACCGCCGCTTGAGTGAGAGTACCGTAGTATCCAGTGATGGGCCCTTGATATATTCCTGCCTGAGTTAACTGCAACTGCAGTTGGGTGACATCTGGTCCAGATAGTCCAAGGGCGAGCTGACGCTGAATCATCTGATTTTGGAGGAGATTCGTCTGCACCGTTGAAACGACCGTTGGTGTGTTAGCAATCGCGACAACCGAAGGAGACGTATAAGATTCCAATACTGCCTCTGTGCCTTGCCCCACGATGCCATCTGGAACTAATCCATTGGCGTTCTGAAACTGCTCAACCGCAGCTTGAGTAATATCACCGAAGTAGCCTGTTACATCATTGTTGAAAAACCCTAGAGAAGCCAACTCTTGTTGCAAAACAGTAACCTCGACACCAGCATCACCGTTTTGCATCATTGCAATCGCACCAGAGGTCGTGCCCATCACGATAGAAAGGCTACAGAGCAATGCCGAGATGCCAAGAGCTGAGGAGGTCAAGCCGTTGAGGGAGAGTAGAGCAGAATCGGGCGATCGCCCAGATGCGTGTGCATCACATTCAAACCTATCAGTATCGGTTCTATCGGAATCGATAGCGTGTTCAACACTGACAGCATCCTCAAAGTCAACAGCTGTATGCAAATACCCTAAAACTTCCATCACTCACCACCCTTGCTCACGTCAACCAAACAGCAGCAATCACGATACTGAATCAAACAGACAACAGGCAAAGCCTGCTACACCTCCATCGCTGAATCTGAACTAAGCTCGTGGGGGAGAGAGTAAGCAGTCAAGATTACAGACCCAATACACTGTAGAAACCATTGTCCCAAATATAAGTCAGATTTCGACCTAAATATCTGGACGAAATTAAAACCAAACCCTCAAATCCTGTGTCGCCCGCTGCGCAGGCGGCACAGGATTTGGAAGGTTACGTTTACTTATGTCTAGTACTTAATGTCTAGCTACTTATATCCATAGATTATCAACGTTAATTTGAGTCTTTGTGGAACAGCATGGACACTTTCTCGTGATGAAGACAGTTAATGAAGATAAATCTACCGAGGCAAAAATCTGAATTACGATATTCCTTTTGATTCGTGCGTGCGTTGTCTCATCTAAACGGTACTGAAGAAATTTATGTCTATTGAGTCATCTCATGTTGTCAAGATCCAGCACCCTCTCATTCAACACAAACTGACGCTGATGCGTCGCTCGGAGACCAGCACTGCAAAATTTCGATCGCTGATTAAAGAAATCAGTATGTTGCTTGCCTATGAGGTAACCCGCGATCTGCCCATCAAACTGGAAGAAATTTCGACACCCATGTCTTCAATGATGGCTCCGATTCTCGCTCCTGACAAAAAATTGGTTGTGGTGTCGATCATGCGAGCCGGACAGGGAATTTTGGATGGCATTCTGGAACTCATTCCCTCTGCTCGGGTCGGACATATTGGCCTCTATCGCGATCCAAATACACTCGCGGTCATTGAGTATTACTTTAAGTTGCCCCATGACGTGGGCGATCGCGACATGCTGGTTGTCGATCCGATGATGGCAACGGGGAACACAGCCGTAGCTGCGGTTAATCGCTTGAAGGAGGCAGAACCCAGGTCAATCAAATTTCTTTGTCTTCTTGCTGCACCTGAAGGAATTCAACATTTTCATCACTTCCACCCCGACATTCCGCTCTACACCGCAGCCATTGATGAGAAACTTGATGCTCACGGCTACATCATTCCAGGACTTGGAGATGCAGGCGATCGTCTTTTCGGAACTCGCTAATCAACCCCCGTGTCATTTCATCCATCAAGTCACACCTCGTCAACATCACCATGCTATGACGAATTTGAGTGATGTCGATGAATAAGGACCTGGACGTCATTAAAACCAAAACCTCAAGTCCTGTGCCGCCCGCGATGCGAGCAGCAGGCGGCGCAGAATTTGGAAAGGTACGTTTAATTGTGACTCGCTCCTGACCTTAAACGCGTTAAACCCAAACGACACATCCCAATGTGATTTGGGTTGATTTAATGCTGATAGCCGTCGCCAATCCTAACGTTTCATTACAAAGAATCAATCACCGCCCAATATTTAGCAACAGACTGTAATACGATTTAGCAGAAAACTTTTGATTTTAATTTGAACGTAGCGTTAGGCAATTCAATGAACAGTGTTGACGACAAAGTTGTTGTTAAAGATTACTTCAATGCCACCGGATTCGACCGCTGGCGACGCATTTACGGAGATGGAGACGTTAACAAGGTTCAACTCGACATTCGTAAAGGCCATCAGCAAACCGTCGATACTCTGTTAGGATGGCTAGCGGATGACGGCAACGTGAGTGAGATTACATTCTGTGATGCAGGATGCGGCGTTGGTAGCCTTAGCATTCCTCTCGTTAAAATGGGTGCAACAGTCTATTCCAGCGACATCTCAGAGAAGATGGTTGGAGAGGCGCAGGAGCGGGCTCAACAGACACTCGGTCAATCTAACAATCCAACATTTGCAACCCGTGACTTAGAATCACTCTCTGGTCAGTATCATACGGTTGTTTGTCTAGATGTATTGATTCATTATCCTCAAGACAAAGCTGCTGAAATGATTCAGCACTTGAGCAGCCTGGCTGAATCTCGTTTTGTACTGAGCTTTGCACCCAAAACGATTGCCTATACGATGCTGAAAAAAGTCGGTGACTTCTTCCCAGGGCCAAGCAAAGCAACACGAGCTTATTTACATCGAGAAGCCGATATCATCCAGATTCTCGAAAAGAATGGCTGGACAATTAATCGTAATGCGATGACCAAGACGCGATTTTATTTTTCGCGGCTACTTGAAGCTGTAAAAGCATAAATCGTATTGAGGTTGCGTCCTCAAGTGTTGCTCTATGTAAGCGTTGCTCTATGTAAGCGTTGCTCTATGTAAGTATTGCGTTCTATATGGTTGAGTGACGTTAAGCGATGAATGGGAGCGAGTTCGGGCGATCGCAGATTGCCCGGCCCAATCGGTGTCAGTTTTGAGGAATGCTAAATGTCTGAAAATCGTGGCCTTGTGAAGAAGGCGTAGAGGGGTTATGAAATTTTAAGGTTTGATAGGATGTGCAAAAAAATGTAATAAAAACCCTCATCAAAACCGTCTACTGTAACAATTTAGGAAGCAGTTTTCTTAACCATGGCGTTGCCTAATAGAGTGATTAGGTTCATGAGGAAGTCAACCGCTAATTTTTCAGACAATCTAAGAGAAGCTGCTTTTATATATGCCTGATGTTGATTATCTAAACTTTGAGAAACGTACCAGAAATTAGGACTTTTTTTGTTATGACCTGTAATTTAGCTACAAAACTTCGAGAAGGAACAAAGAAGTCTCACACGATGGCTGAAAATGTGGGATTTGTTCGGTGTTTTCTCAAAGGAGTTGTTGAAAAAACATCGTATCGAAAGCTAGTTACTGATCTGTACTTTGTTTATTCTGCAATGGAAGAAGAGATGGATCGCCATAGCGATCATCCCATCCTCTCCAAAATTCATTTCACAGAATTGAACCGTAGAGAAAGTCTTGAAAGCGACTTGCAATATTACTACGGCAGCAACTGGAAGAATGAAATCACTCAATCTCCAGCAGGAGAAGCGTATGTTAAACAAATTCGTGAGCTTTCCAATACGGATCCAACACTCTTAGTTGCTCACTCTTACACACGCTATTTGGGTGACTTGTCTGGTGGCCAAATTCTCAAGCGAATTGCTCAACAGGCCATGAATCTCAACGACGGAGAAGGGACAGCCTTCTACGAATTTGATGACATCCAAGACGAAAAAGCTTTTAAGACGATGTATCGTCAAGCTATGGATGAGTTGCCGGTCGATGAAGCAACAGCTGACCGCATCGTTGACGAAGCAAATGCAGCCTTTGGAATGAACATGAAGCTTTTCCAAGAATTGGAAGGCAATTTGGTTAAAGCGATTGGTCAAATGTTGTTTAATTCACTGACTCGCCGTCGTCGTCGTGGCAGCACGGAGTTAGCAACAGCTGACTAATACCTGGAAGTATTTTGTCACCGAATTGTACGGTAAAATCAAAACTCCATCGTGGGCAATGCAGAGGGCTGCATTGCCCACGATGCGTTTCTAACTGATTTTGATTTCGATTCCTAAGCTGGTCTCTAAAGCCATGCCCCAAGAGTGATACGATGAACGTCTGATAACGTTTACAATGCTCTATACTGATGCAATTTTCCAAAATACTCATCGCAAATAGAGGAGAAATTGCTCTCCGAATTCTTCGCACATGTGAGGAAATGGGGATTGCAACCATTGCTGTTCACTCTACAGTCGATCGAACTGCACTCCATGTACAGATGGCCGACGAAGCTATCTGTATTGGCGAACCACCCAGCAGCAAAAGTTATCTCAACATTCCCAACATTATTTCTGCGGCATTGCTCCATAATGCATCGGCAATTCATCCTGGCTATGGGTTTCTTGCTGAAAATGCCCGCTTTGCAGAAATTTGTGCTGACCATCAAATCTCATTCATTGGTCCTACGCCTGAAGCAATGCAATCCATGGGAGACAAATCCACTGCGAAAGAAACCATGCGGCGGATCGGAGTACCAACGGTACCAGGTAGCGATGGTCTCCTCAGTAGTGAACAAGAAGCCATAAAAGTGGCACGCGAGATTGGTTATCCTGTCATGATCAAGGCAACTGCTGGCGGCGGTGGTAGAGGAATGCGCCTCGTCAGAGAAGAGAGTGACCTGGTTCGGTTATTTTTGGCTGCTCAAGGAGAAGCTGAGGCTGCCTTTGGAAACCCAGGCGTATATATTGAGAAATTTATCGAGAATCCTCGCCATATTGAGTTTCAAATTCTGGCAGACAGCCATGGTAATGTCATTCACCTGGGTGAACGTGACTGTTCAATTCAACGGCGTCATCAAAAACTCTTAGAGGAAGCTCCTAGCATTGCGTTGACGCCCGAACTCCGTTCCAAAATGGGAAATGCAGCGGTTAGAGTGGCTCAGTCAATCAATTATGTAGGAGCTGGAACGGTTGAATTTTTGCTGGATGGCTCAGGGTATTTCTATTTCATGGAAATGAATACTCGTATTCAGGTGGAGCATCCGGTGACAGAAATGATCACTGGGTTAGATCTGATTGCAGAACAAATTCGTGTTGCTCAGGGAGATAAGCTACTGCTCTCTCAAGATCAGGTACGGCTCTTTGGCCATACGATTGAATGCC
>JBCCWF010000441.1:0-5748 GCA_039194035.1 Cyanobacteria bacterium P01_E01_bin.6
GGGCGGCGCAGAGTTTTATGGGTTTTATCGTTAATTGTGTCGAGGTACTTAGAGGTACTTATTCGTTACCATCAGCAATGGTAAAACTGTCAGGTTCGGACAATCATCTGCCCTTCCTATCGTGCTCCTCGCGGGTCTTATAACATTGCGAAATATTACCGTGTATTTCAACATCCTTTGACCCGTACGGAATTCTGAAGGGCAGGCATTCCACGCTGCTTTACACTGAAAAGGCAGAAGCGTTAAAAGCTACGCCTATTGCTGGGAATGGCCTGTTCAAACAGTTTTCCAACAGCGTGCATGGGGCTTCTGTATCATGTGATATCGGAACTGACGCTGATAACCTTATGATTGTCACGCCTTATCGCGAAGACCCATTTTTAAGCCCTCACCATATTCATTCCTTTGATGAGTTTTTTGCCCTCATTCGAGCAGAACTCAATGCCGCCACCCACAACGTGTGTGTTAAAGCTCATCCCTCCAGCCTTCATTCAGCAAATGTCCACACTCCTCAACAGTTTCTAAGTCTTTCAATTCCGCTGGATGGAGTTGATCCACTTATTGCTCTGCAGACATTTGCGTCGCCTCAGCAGCTCCATTTCTATTGGGAAAATGGCAAAACAGGAGAGGCGATCGCCGCTCTAGGATGCGCCGCCCAAGTTCATCTCTCCGGACCCCGTCGATTTGAAACATCCAAACAAGTTGTCCAGCAACTCTTTGATCACACCCTACCCATCGGCAATCAGCAGGAGCCGTTTGGCGGACCACGGGTGTTTTGCCAATTTACCTTTTTCGACGATGTTGCTAGTGACTCATGGGTTTCTCCCGCCGCCATTGTGTTGCCTCAGTGGCACATCGTCGCCCATCGAACTTTTGGTAGCTTCGTTGCCAATATTCCGCTCACTAAAAACAATGCCCTCAAAGCAGCCTGCCTAACGACTTGGGAAACGCTCTCGCGGTTACGAACCCTTGCTGGCTCATCTCATCGAACCCTCAATCGATTCACGAATCACATCACTCGATCATGGCCATACTCACGGTGGAACGGGGGGTGTCCCGCATCCACCTCATCCCAACCATTAAGACAACGGTTCACGCGTCAACCCAGGTCTCATTTACCCAACCCTCAGCAAGCGTTAAGAGATAGCAAGCATCGTTCTCATCCGATACTCCCAACGCTATCGAAAGCGGATCAGGCACGCTTCACTCAAACCGTTCAGTCCGTCTTGGACACTATTGCCCATACCTCTCTAAACAAGGCGGTGTTGGCCCATGCCCTCGACGTTGAACTGGATGTGATGTTAGATGGCCCATCGTCCCTTCAACCCTTGCGGCACAATCACTCAGACTGTTATTTGTTTTCCAGTCAAACAGAACAAGGGCAAACCTTTTTATGTGCCAGTCCTGAGAAGCTCCTCAGCATCCAATCGGGATACCTGACCACAGAGGCGATCGCCGGATCAGCTCCCCGAGGCAAAACCGCGGCTGAAGATGCCCGGCTTGCCAAAACGCTTTTGCACAACCGCAAAGAACTCCATGAACACCAGCTGGTGGTGAATTTTATTAGTCAACGCCTTGCGAATATCGGCCTCAATCCTCAGCGCTCCTTTGCGCCACGTCTATTGCCGTTGTCTACCATTCAGCATCTTCAAACCCCTATCCATGCCGAGGTCTCCCCAACCTTACATCCCTTAGATATTGTGTCTGCCCTTCATCCCACTCCTGCGGTTGCCGGGGTTCCTCGGGAGATGGCTTGTGAATTGATTCAGCACTATGAACCGTTTGAGCGATCGCTCTACGCAGCTCCCATGGGATGGATCGACTATCAGGGCAACAGTGAATTTTTGGTCGGCATTCGATCGGCACTCCTTAATGGCAATCAGGCTCGACTCTATGCAGGGGCAGGCATTGTGCAGGGGTCTAACCCACAGCATGAGCTAGATGAAATTGAGCTGAAGTTGCGATCGCTCTACAACACCCTCATCCGACCCAACACATGAGGTCAATAAAACGAGTGAGTGAGAACCAGCGAGAACCAGCAATTTTTTACTCATAGCGAAGATCGGACACACATTGTTATCTCCTATCAGTCGGGATCAAATCAGGTGAACACAGACGACTCATCGAAACACATGACTTGGCAAACGTTTCAAAATTGCAACGAAGGAATAAGGGTTTGGGGCGCGCAACGCGCGTCCCAAACCCTGGTGCCTCTATGAACGTTGCAAAGTCGTGAGAACAGACGACCCATAAGGATAGAGCCATGGAACAGATCGAGCGAGTGCAGTGGCTAAAAACCAACACATCTCTTGCCGTGTTGAGAGATTCGACACTGGAAGCGTTTGCCAGCGCGATGCAGATGGAACATGTTCCAGCCAATCGCCGCCTGGTGCTGGAAGATACGCTGCCGCCTGCAGTCTATTTCCTTAAATCTGGCCAACTGGAACGTTATCGAACCAGCACAAATAGTCCGGCTCAAGCGACGAGTCTCTTGCCAGGTTCCGTGCTGTATCTACGGGAGTTACTGCTGGATCTGCCAGCAGAACACACGGTGATTACATTGACCGAATGTGACCTGTGGATGATTCCCCGTGAGGCTGTCTTCGGCATCATTCAAGAGCACTCTGAAATCAGCCAAATCTTTTCTCGTCAGTTGGCAGCAGAATTAGATGCGGTGTCTGCTCAACTCGCCTATGAGCAAGAGCGCCAGATAGCATTGCGGCCCTACCTGGTTTCACGGGTTCGACGAGGCATCATCGGATCCAGCCGCTATGCCGTTCGACTACGACAAGATATTCGCAACGCATCAGGCGATCGCCAGCCTGCGCTCATCTTTGGGGAACCTGGATTAGGGAAAGATAACACCGCTGCGCTGATTCACTTTGGCTCGCGCGATCGCCGCCAGCCGCTGATTCAAATCAATTGCGACACCCTTCAGACAAGCGGCATTGATCTGTTTGGCCGTTCGGGAGGAAAGCGTGGGTTGCTGGAGTGGGTTGGAGAGGGCACGGTCGTCTTCAATAACGCCCAATATTTTCCAGACGGTCTTCAAAATCGATTACTCCGTCTGCTAGAAACTGGAGACTACACCCCGATCCAGCGAGAAAACGATGCCCCGCCAGTCTCTCGGCACTGCAACGCCCGCATTATCTTGACCTCCGAACGAACGCTACCAGACATCCAGCGCACGAACGCGATTGCCCACCTGATTAAAGTGCCGCCTCTTCGGGTTCGAAAAGCTGATATTGAAGATCACGTCGGGTATTACATTAACCTCATTTGTCGCGATCGCGGCTTTGCCAAATCATCCGTTGATCCCAAAGCTCTTCGAAGCCTTCAGGGATATGACTTTCCAGGCAACATTTCAGAACTAGAAAGCATGGTCAAGCGTGCCCTTATTCAAGCCAGTGGCGAAGCGATTCTCACTGAAGAAATTTTCTGGTCAGACAGCACGAAAGTCCGGCGATTTCGACTCAATTTGTTGAATGCCTACCCATCACTACGGCAAGTGCTGCGTAGCCCTTGGTGGCCAGATCGTCTGAATTACGGCGTCACCGTCGCAGGTTTTGCCATTGTTGTTGGACTTCTGTTTCTAGGGCCTCAGACACGGGATCAAAACATTGCCCTCAACCTCTTTTGGGCTTGGTGGTGGCCAATCGTATTGGTTATTTTTCCGTTTTTAGGGCGCATTTGGTGTGCGGTTTGCCCGTTCATGATCTACGGCGAAATTACCCAAAAGCTTTCCCTCTGGCTCTTTCCTCGGAGCCTGTGGCCATGGCCCCGACGTCAGGCCGATCGCTGGGGCGGTTGGTTCTTATTTGGACTGTTCGCCTTAATTCTGCTCTGGGAAGAACTGTGGAACCTCGAAAATGTTGCCTATCTATCGGCTTGGCTCCTGTTACTAATCACAGCAGGTGCGATGATTTGTTCTGCCCTCTTTGAGCGCCGATTTTGGTGTCGTTATCTTTGTCCTATCGGGGGCATGAATGGCCTCTTTGCCAAACTCTCGATGACTGAATTACGGGCACAACAAGGGATTTGCTCTGCTACTTGTACGACCTACCAGTGCTACAAGGGTGGCCCTCAAAAAGGAGAAGGGCAAGAGACAAACGGCTGCCCGATCTATTCCCATCCGGCACAGCTCCAAGAAAATCGCGACTGTGTGCTGTGCATGACCTGCCTAAAAGCCTGCCCTCATCGCTCTGTGGAATTTAATCTACGTCCTCCTGCCATTGAACTCTGGACAAGCCATAAACCGACGTATCACGAAGTGGCGCTGCTGTTTTTGCTTATGGGAGCTGTGCTCTTACATCATTTACACGATATCCAACAGGTTTTAAACCTTCCTTTGCATCTTGACCAGTTTCCTATCCACTCGGGGATTTCAATGATTGCTCTCGCCATTCCAGGGGCGATCGCCCTTGTTGCTTACGGCGTGATTCATCGTTTCAATCACCCGTCGAAACCAGATCTTTTTATCAAACTATCTTACGGATACTTGCCGCTTGTTTTAGGCGGGAATCTAGCTCATTATCTGAAGTTGGGATTGACAGAAGGTGGCCGCATTCTACCTGTGACATTGGCCACCTTTGGCATGAATGGTGCAGGACTGCCTGTTGCTGTGGCACATCCCGCCGTTCTCGCTTTTCTGCAAGCCACAACCTTAATTGTGGCAACTTGGCTGAGTGTATTCCTAACTCAGAAAATTTCCCGACAGCCTATTTGGAAACTGTTGCCGCAGCATCTTGCGCTATTTGCGATTGGTTCCCTCTTCTGGATCGTGATTATTAACTAACGGATGAGAATTAAAAACACCGAGATATTTTTTCTTTTGTTTCCCAATCTCCGGCTGGGAAACAAACGGGAGACTCTGGCTCCAGAGCCATCCAGAGCCATATAGTCTCTGAGTGGCATTCCCAGCGAGACGCTGGCAACCAGGAATAAGCTTGTGTCTTAGGATCCTGAATCTGCCAAATCAGCGGCACCCGCAACACGTTCAATGAGCCAAGCCGCGATTACTAGAGCAGGCATGATCGCAAAAGCAAACGCTGAATATCCAAGGACAATAGACACGTCAACAACTTTACAAACATGATTCTTGAGAGACATATCAATCACCGAAAGATATTTAAGACAAGCAGAAAATAACTAATTCATGCCGTAGGCTACCAACTCCAATCTCACAAAGACCAAGTTCAGGGCGCGATCGCCGGAATACGGTCTTCAACAGAGTATCTACCTAAGTACACTCATGGTGAGCGATGCCCTCCATAAAATAAATCTACAGGAAAGTACTGAAATACGTCAAGAAGAAATCCGTATCTTTACATAGATCGGCGATCGCCTGTTTCCTCTTCCCTCTCACCAATACAACCATCGATCGATGGCTCAATACACACAGAAAGCTTTATATATAATTAATTTCAGGAAGCTCTCTCATCAACTCATCTAGTGTCGGCGCAACAGAGATCAAGCTTCTCTTTATTCGTAAGTCGCGACTTGAAAGTACTTTTTTATACTTGAAAAATTTTTCTTGGTAGAGTTTTCTACAGTAATCCAAAGTCTAAAAAATACACCGTATGAACACATGACCAGGCAAACTTCTCAAGTAATTGCTCAACCGGGTTGACCAGCGACGATGAGTGGAAGAAGATGGTAGGCTTTTTGCATGACAGCACTACCGCCCCTGGATGGACTGAGTCACGAAGAGAAGGATGCTCTCATTCAAGAGCTGTGGAACGACCTGCA
>JBCCWF010000442.1:0-5746 GCA_039194035.1 Cyanobacteria bacterium P01_E01_bin.6
CTTTCAAATACACATCACCCCGGGTTTCAAAATCATAAAGATGCTGAACTCGTCCATAGGTGATTTCAGACACGTGAATCTTGTCTACAAATCCCTGAGCCTCTAGGCGACTGGCAATATTCACGGCATCTCCCCACAGGTCATAACTGAATTTCTTAACCCCAATCACACCTGCGACAACAGGGCCGCTATTGATTCCTATGCGTATGTGAAAGGGACCGTATTGACCTTTCCTAAATGTTGGCATGAATGATTGCATAGCGATCGCCAACTCCATTACAGCTTCGACATGGTTAGACATTGGAGATGTCACTCCACCCACCACCATGTAAGCATCGCCAATCGTTTTTATTTTCTCTAGGCCATACTGTTCAGCCAGTCGATCAAAGGTGGAGAAAATTTGATTGAGTATTTCCACAAGTTCGATTGGAGGGATTTGAGCCGCAAGGCCAGTGAAGTCTACCAAATCAGCAAACAAAATGGTGGCGTCATCGATTCGATGGGCGATCGCCTGCTGTCGCTGCTTGAGTTGTTCTGCAATAGGCAGCGGCAAAATATTCAGCAATAAACTCTCTGACTTTTCTTGCTCACTCCGCAACGCACGTTCTACTTCTTTGCGCCTGAAAATTTCAGAGTGAATATGTTGGAACATTCTACAAAAGGCGATCGCAACATCACCTAACTCATCGCTTTTAGGTACATTCTGGCTGTGAAATTGTGGAATAATCTCTTGCCCTACAACCTCTCCTGCCAACTTAAAATCCTCTCGCAAGTTCAGAATGGGAGTAATCGCAATGCGTTCGATGACCACTAGCATCATCCCCGTAACCATAATGGAGATGAGGATGACGATGCCTACGATACGCACAATATAAAGCATCAGTTGTTGTTTCAGTCCCGAAGAGTCGTGGCGTATGACTAAAAAATAGCGATCCAAAAACAGTGATTTTGGCCATGCCACATCGTAGCGATCGCCTTTATTGCTGCGTGATCTGACCACCGTATCATCAAGGAGTTGTTGAGGTACAATCGTCGGTGGTTCTCCAAAGGAAGCAAGTAACGTTCCATCTAAAGAATAGAGAGAGCCTCCCAAAATAACTGAGTCGTCTTTGAGTTGTGCAGGAAGCACCTGCAACATGTCTTCAAGCGATTCTCCAATCATTACCGAACCTTTGACTGAAACTAATACCTCTGACGAGACATCTTCAAGTTGACGCAGTAGCTCTCGCTCACGCGAAAAATACGATGGCACCAACACAACGGACTCAGCCACAACAAGGCTCAAAAATATCCATGAGACAATGCGCTTAGAAAGTTTAGAGTTTAGGGACCGAAATATTTGTACCATAACAACCACGCATAAAAGGGGTAACGTTCACGTCTGCAATGGGTCATGTATGTCGTTCTTGTCACCCTGGAATGCGTTCATCGTTGGCTAGAAAGACTTCTCAGAAATCCTTTGTGTCTGGCTACATTGAACCCCTCCGGCTCATAATTTGAGCCGGGAAGACTTGAGCAGGATTCTGGAAAGTGGAGCATCCCAGAATCTCTTCTTACCAATGCAAGCGTGTTACTCCTAAGGTAAAGGTTCCCTTTTTTGTGCGTATGAGAAAAAGATAAGCTCCATTTTTTGCCTTCCCCCTTGAGATCCGTCGAGCGATTTATATCACCAATGCCATCGAATCAATGAATATGTCTCTCAGAAAAGTGATCAAAAACCATCGAGCCTTCCCAACCGATGAGTCTGTTCTGAAAGTGATTGATTTGGCCATTGAGAATATTTCGAAGAAGTGAACCATGCCCATTCAAAATTGGAAATCTGCGCTCAATCGATTTGCCATTGAATTTAGTGACCGATTCCCCTGGTAGACCTTTATCTCTGACACAAAACTATTTGACATACCCATTTGATGAAGACCCAAATCTCCTTCAACCCGCCATTGCTCTGGCGAGTATGATAGTGCCGAAACGACTGAGGAGACTCGCGGCGAAGCTAGCGGGCGACTTCGTATTGGTTGTGCCAGAGCACCGAGCGATTACACGCCAGTTCACGCACCCAACGCTTGGCGAACCCCTCAATAACGGTCGTTAATTCTGCTGCGCACACGGCCTGCATTGAAGGCATCATTTGCGGTGGGAAACTTCCCTGCTGCTTTGATTTGCTGGATCATCGCAGTCAACAGCTCGGTAGGTGTGTGATACGCATCCCGATTGCGTTGGTAGGCGACCAACTCACTCAATCGCTCCATCACGGCTGCGATGCTGTCAGACTCGTTTTGACAGGTCATCTTCAGATACGCCAGTTCTGCAGCTTCCCAGTTGGCCGCTTGCACCGCAACTGCTATGTCATCCTGGCGCACTCGATTCGCCACCACGGCGGTGAGAATGGTCTGATAGTAACCGATGTTCTCAATGACGAACTTTGCCAAGTCGTTTTTGTCACCGGATACATCAGATTCATTACAAGAAGAACACACCCAACAAAATATCTCGGGTTTTTAATTTTCATCACTGAGGGCGACTTGGCGTACCACTGATCAATCGAAAGTTGAGATTGAGTACGTCATCAATTCCCTCTGGAATATCTTTGCCTAGGCTGCTTAGTGAGCTGAGGCATTGCATCAGAATATCGAGCGGAACTTTGAGGAGGTAGTCAGCAAATGCCCTAGATACAACGGAACCACCACCCAGATACCCCATGATGGAATGACCCAATTTGGCCTGATCTGCCAAATGAGATTCAGCTTCCGTAATCTTTTGTTCAATCAAACGAAGATTAGGAATATTTTTAACGGAAATGAGAATAAGCTCGTCTTCGGGTAGTGACAGGGAATGCTTCCCAAACAACACCTGGCACATTCCATCTTGAGCATCTACCACATATCCACATGGAGAGAAACAATGCTGCTGGGCCACTAAATCGCCAGGAGAATATGCCGTGACTGCCATCTTAAACCCACATTATCAACTCTAGAACTGTAGCAGTTGATAGGGATGGCACCCTACCGCATGGAGATGATCTTTCGTGACTTGAGAGCCGATATTCTAATCCGGGCTTGTGGGGCGAGAGCATTCCACAAGCACGCTAAATTTTTCCGGCTGATGGTACGAACCAATGTGGGGGGAGTGTGAGGTCTTTGGGATGGGCAAAAATTTAAAGATGAATCAGGCGTTCTGCGTGCCTCTCTCGTTATGCCCACGATGTCGTCGTTACTGTCCACCGACATTCATGTCGGTACCAGATACCCTTGCATTGGTCAGATTTACTCCCTGCATGGATGCGCCCGTGACATCTGCGTGATAGATAGTGGCTCCTGTGAGGTTAACATTATCGAGATCTGTGTCACGCAACGTAGTGTATGTCAAGATTGAGGACGTTAAGTTCGCTCCTTCAAGATTTGCCCCAGTCAGATCTGCGCCTTCTAGGTTCGTTGAAACAATCGATGCTCCTCGCAAATCAGCGTTGCGAAGATCAGCCCCGATCAAATGTAGTTCATTCAAGTTAGCGTTTGTTAGGTCGCACCCGACGCACACACCCGTTGTTATGAGTTGTCTCACATCGTTTGGATTTTCTGCTTGTGTAGGTGTGGGGATCGCCAACCCTGCTATCCCTGCCGCAAGCCATACAACAAACTTGTTTTTCATTGAACTGGATCCCACAACTGCACTGCACCGATTCAGTATTCTGATGAGTCAACCACAATACATGAATGATTCACGTGTATTCATTAATCTGAATCTAACATTGACCTGAGCACACGTTAAATAAGAAGAGTTACTGAATAGGGAAGAATCGCGTAGCGTTCTAACCATGATTCACCTTGCTCTACTACGATACAAAGTTGCTAGTGCCATTGCCGTCCTCCGTTTGGAGGATCTAGTAACGTTAACGATTATTCTGGTGGAAACATCTAAATCTCAACTCTATTTAAGATGTAGCTTTTTAAGCAAAGTTCCTGTTTTGTGGAAGATATCAGGAGCTTTAACATCTCATTGCTTGAGTTGTTTGTAGACACCTGAATGACTCAGTTATGGCATGAATCCTGACCATTATTCATCCAATTGCCAGGGCTGTTTTAAGAATTCTTCGTCCAAAATTCTCCTAGGCTTCAACGCGAGAACAAGACGCCCTAAGAGAGGAGTGTTGAGTGGTTCCTCTGACCATAGAACTTGTATCTTCCCATCAACATCTCCTAAGAAATAGCTATCGGCATTCCAATCCCGTTGAGAGCGGTCGATGAGCATGAGAATCTCTTCTGGATCACCCGATAATTCCACGGGCAAGTGTATTGTGTTTCCCAACACGACAACCGGGTCGTCAGCCGTCAAGACGACTTGCCATCCCGGAAGTGATACCCATGCGCCTGTTCCTGCGAATTTGACGACTTTGAACGTGCCTTCTTCTTCGATGAGGGGAACTTCCTTGAAAAAAGGCGTCTCCAGCGGCAACCGTCCAGCCACTGGAACGACTCTGGGAATGTCTTCCTCGGTGTCCATCCGATAAAATGGCATGGTTGGTGCAGAGCGTGCTTTGACGACGGTGAAATCGGTTAAGAGCTTCTCAATCATTTGCCGAGCAGACAGGCTCTGTGCAAACCGGAGTCCTTGAGCAATCAATCGAGAGCGGTTTTGTAAGTCTGATTGTTGTCGTGCTAATTTCCAGTAGTGATAGGCGATCGCATCTCCAGGCTGATTGTCAAAGTCAGAAAACCCGTTGGGAGATGAAGACAATCGAGAATAGGCTTTAATTGCTTTTGCAATTTCACGAGCATCATCGATATCAGCCCCTTTTTCAACGACGAGCGTGGCCGCAACGGCGCGCTCCGGTTGAGTCAAGATACGAAACTCATATAAAACATCGCTTCCCCGTTGCTGGAAATGCGATCGCACCGATTCTGGTGTGCCTTGGTTGAGCAGAGCCGCATATACCTGAGAAGCCACAATAACTTGATTTTGCTGAATGGGTTCAAACCCAGTACCCTCAAAGATTTGTTGCGGAGATTGCCCTGTTTGCTGCAGTGCTTGACACCGCTGTCCCCAGTGAATCCATGTGCCTTCCTTACGGCGCAATGCTTTCATGAGTGCTTGAATTTCATCATCACTAAGCGGATGAGGGGATGGATTGGAATGCTGAGATGAATTGGCAGACATGGGTGAACCTGTTGCATACATTGCGTAAGGGAAATGTTGCGTTTTAACGTGCTAATTTCCGGAGCTGAATCGAAGTCAATTTTGATCTGTCGTCGAAAATTAAGCAGGCGTTAGCGTTAAATAACGAACACTAGGGAAAATCTACCCTGATTTGGCGCAATTTGTCAGATACTCTAATTCATTTCAGGTTCTTGACGAAGCAAGACCTCTTGAGAGATGATTAAGGCCCAATACAAGGGGCTATAGCGCAGTTGGTAGCGCACCTCAATGGCATTGAGGGGGTCAGGGGTTCGAATCCCCTTAGCTCCATTTGTACGTTCGCACATTAACTGCAGCAACTGCAGCTGTGCGCGTATTAGGGTCGTCAGTGATTCATTTTTTGATGAAAATGCATGATTTGCACATTAATGTCGCTAAGCTGAAAAGAACTAAGTACCTCAGCATCATTAAAAACTAGTTTCTAAATCCTGCGCCGCCCGCGCAGCAGGCGGCGCAGGATTTAGGGGTTTTATATTTAATTGTACCTACCTACCTACCGACCTACTTACGCGCTCAATATGTCATGGATGTGTGCCTTATGCTTCACCGAGAGGTC
>JBCCWF010000443.1:0-5736 GCA_039194035.1 Cyanobacteria bacterium P01_E01_bin.6
AAAACCCTCCCCCCCCCCCGGCCGGGGGGCTCCGCCCGCCCCCCTTCTATTGGTACTTTATTTCCTAGCAAGTCCCTAACCTAAAACGACTGACGCCAGAAACGCGGCACCTGCACCACAAATAACCAGGCCGCCGTACCGTAGCCGTTGGATTTGCTGAGTCGGATTAACACCCCGCTGAGCGATCCAAAAGGCTCCAGCGGCGATCGCCCCCTGCACAGCGGTAAACCCAATCAAATAGGACAGGAGCGGCGTCATTTCAGCCCCAACCACTGCTTCACCATAGGCATATCCATGGAAGAGTCCGGCTAAAACCGTGAGCAGAGCAACCCCCCCCGGTATTTAAGCGGGTGCCGTAAACGGCTAACACTCCAAATATCAGAACGGATAATGAGATGGAAAATTCAGGGGCAGGCAAATCTAACCCCATGAGATGCAATCCGGTACCCGCCAGTGCTGCCGCCAGAAATGCCAACGGGATTGCCCAAGCAGGCTTTAATCGAGTGGCTAATAACCCGATCACAATCGTAAATAAGAGATGATCAGGCCCGATGACCGGATGGCCTACCCCTGATAAGAACCCTTGCACCCAGGTATTGGGCGTCATGCCCCCAAACGGATGGTGGGCAAAGGCAGGGGCTGCAAAGGCAAGTAACATAACACAGACCAAGGGAATGGAGACCCTGGCTTTGCGAATCATTGGTGTTAACTTATTCATCATGGATATTAGTTTCATGGCAGTCCATTAGTTTCCCTTGAAAGTGTTGTAGAGCAGTCGCCAGTTCGGTTAGGACAAGGCTGCGAACCACTTTGCTTCTGAGCAAAGTGTTAGAGCGATCCTAGGTGTCCTCAGCAACGTGGCCAGCGAGATAAGCAGCAGATCAGGCCGAAGGATCAGCCATGGCTTTACAGTTCAAAAGCTGAGTGATTTGCGTTTCCAACTCACCTTCCTGAAGCATCCCCGATGAAATGACGAGCTTTTCCAGGGTGGTCAGCCAACATTGGTAATAATCCCATTCCGGATCATCCAGATCGTGGGTTGTTTCCCACTCGGCAATGGTTGCCATCAATGTTTGTCGAAACTCTTCCCATTCATAGTGGCCCTGCTTTGAGAGGGCAATGGCGACGCCAAAAGCCATTTTTTCCCAATCCCGATCAAACTGGAGATGACCATTCCGTCGGGGTGGCGCTTCCTCGGGAGAGCCCATTAAACTGGTTGCTGCAAAATGCTCAAACTTTGTAAACATATGCCAAAAGCCTTACGCGTGATTCAACCTGTCGATTAACCCGTCCCGATCAAACCGAGACCGTAGCCACACCCATCATGGCTTCCGGGGTTAATAGTGCCGCTAACTCTGCTTCGCTCATGCCTTCTGTGCCGGGGGGACGCATCGGTAAAACCCACCAGCGAATCTGGGCACTACTATCCCAAACTTTGATGGTGACAGATTCGTCTAGCTCCACCCCAAACTCAGACAAGACCACGCGGGGTTCACGCACTACCCGCGCCCGAAACGTCGGATCTTTAAACCAGTAGGGCGGCAACCCCAAGGTTGGCCAGGGATAGCAAGAACACAAGGTACAGACAATAACGTTATGAACGTCTGGGGTGTTTTCTGCAATGCGCATGTGTTCCCCTTCAGCCCCAGACATGCCATCCGGGAAGTCCATGGCCTCACAGGCCGCATTACAATCCGTCACCAGCAGTTCCTTAAAGGCCGGATCCACCCAAGCCCGAGCCACCATCTGGCCCCATTAAACGGCCCCATCTCTGTCTCAAAATAGCCAAGGATCGTATCAACGGTATCCCCAGTGATGATCCCTTTTTCGATCAACAGAGACTCTAAGGCTTTGACTTTAGCGGCGCTAAAGGTTTCTCGATCAGCACCGTATCTAAATCCTGGATAGTTACTTGGCATAATATGCTCCCTAAACCGCCTCTATGTAAACTTCAAAAATGTCGTTGTAGTAAATCGATTTGGGCTCAATCAGCGCCTCGTCCCAAAGATCCTCCGGTTTAAATGCCAAGCTATAGACTGGCATGGGTACACCAATGCCATCTGCAGTCGGAAAAAAGTAGGTAAATGCGCCCTCATAAACTTTCACGACTTCAGCCACACAGCCTTTCAAATTGCCCGGTAATCGACTATGGTCAGCTGGGAAAACATTCTTGATTCGAACCATGTCGCCCAAACTGAATTTCGGTGGAGCCGGTAATGGCCGCATGGGAGAATCGCCTTCCCGCAGATATTTCACCACTTGATCATCAATAGCCGCCTCGCCACCACTGGGCAGGGGAGCCTCAGCTTGTTCACTGTCTTCTAAAAATTCGGCGGTTCGAGCATCTAGCTCTTCTTGGGTAATGTAACCCTCCGATACAAAGAAACCAGAAATACCACCCAACCACTTTTCGTAATAGCGGAGCCGAAAGTATTCAAAGGGGTGCATCCCCTCTGCCCCCATGCGCAAATGGCCCCAGGTCCAAAAGCTTTTAAAGGTGGTGGGAACGTTATCAATGTCATAGTCTGGAATGGACTCATCCAGGTGATTGCTCAACGCCATCATGGCTGTATGAATGCCAAAAATTCGCTTTTCCCAGGGTTCGACGAATACTTCTATTTCTGGGGTAATGGGGTCCAGACCTTCCAGACCCCCTAGGTTGTGTTGAAGTTTCATAAGTTTGTCTTGTTACTCAATAGGGTGAAAATAATCGGGTGAAAACGATTTCACAGGGACGTCAGGCCCAGGCCAATACTTATGTCCAATACTTATGTAACGTGGGCATAAGCTTTGACCAAACAGCTTTCAAATCCAGCGCGAAGCTCTGCTTCATCCAAGTTTCTGCCGATGAAGACTAATTCGTTGCGACGCGTTTCGCCCGGTCGCCACGGTTTACCTGGTTGGCCCTCTAGGGTCATGTGGACCCCCTGAAAGACAAAGCGCCGCTCGGCATTATCGACATCTAAAATGCCTTTCATGCGGAAAATATCAGCACCTCGCGCCTGCACGAGTTGATAGAGCCAGCGATTCAGTTTGTCGCTGTCTACCGTGCCGGATTCTTTGATGGCAACGGAATAAACTGATTCGTCATGGTCGTGAGCATCTTCATCCAAAAAGGCGGGATCGATGCTCAGGGCATTTTTGAGGTCAAAGGCTTGCACACCTAACAGAACACTCAGGTCAACATTGCAGTTCTGGGTGGTATGGATTTGGGCGATCGCATTCATCCCTCGCACCTTTTGGGTGAGAGCCGCTAAAATCTCAGCGGAAACCAGGTCAGTCTTGTTGAGCAAAATGACATCGGCAAAGGCAATTTGCTCTTGGGCTTCGCTGCTGTCCCAGTGATCCCAAATGTATTTGGCATCGACTACGGTAATGACAGCATCTAATTGGGTTTGCCGAAGCATCACCTCATCGACAAAAAAGGACTGAATCACCGGGGCCGGATCAGCTAAACCCGTGGTTTCAATGACTAAATGGTCAAACTGATCTCGTCGATTCATCAAATCACCGATGATCCGAATTAAATCACCTCGTACGGTGCAACAGATGCACCCATTATTCATCTCAAAAATTTCTTCGTCGGCATCCATCACTAGTTGATGATCAATGCCGACTTCCCCAAACTCATTGACGATCACTGCAACCCGTTGGTTGTGTTCTTCCGTGAGGATCCGATTAAGTAAGGTCGTTTTGCCCGCGCCCAAGTATCCGGTCAAGACGGTAACGGGGACTTTCTGAATCAAGGCCATGGGTCAGACTCCTCTTGTTTTTTTGCGATTTCGAACGTGCAAGAACAACAAAATCGTCATGCGGTCATGACTCGAAACCCGATGGTTCGATTCAGGGCCGTCTCAACATACCCAGAGCGGCTGGCGGAACGGATTTTAGTCGGAGCATCAAGCCATCCTCCGCCGCGAATGGTTCGCAGATGAGTTTGTCGACTATTTAAACTGCCCCGAGCCCGGCCATCGGTGGGTGCCCCTTGATAACCACGCTGCCAGCTATCAGCACACCACTCCCAAACATTGCCGTGCATGTCACTCAGGCCAAACGGATTGGGTGAAAAGGTTCCTACCGCAACGGTTGCCTGCCGGTATTCTCCAGTTGACTCTGCTTTGTAGGTAGCGCTCCCCATGTAATCGGCTAACTGGCTAGTAATCGTCTCCCCTGTATTGAAGGGGGTTTGCGTTCCTGCCCGACAGGCATATTCCCACTGAGCTTCACTGGGAAGTTGGTAACGCCGACCAGCTTGTTGGCTGAGGCGATCGCAAAATTCAACCGCATCTAACCACGAGACACTTTCGACTGGCAGTGTTTTGCCTTGGAAGTGCGAGGGCGTAGGCTGAAGATCACGCTTAACTTTCGGTAATGCCGCCACCGCAGTCCACTGAGCCTGAGTGATCGGATACTTACTCAGGAAAAAAGGCGACACACTCACACGATGACGAGGAAATTCAGTGTCTTTGGCATTTGATTCGGACTTTGGTGCTCCCATCCAGAATTCGCCAGGAGTGATCTCAACCATTTCTAACCGCTCAGTATCGTTGAGAGACGCTGGAAAATACCTGGCTGTATGGGTTTGGTATCGACTAATGGTGCCTGCCTGATCAACAGTCGGAACCCTAAACTCAAACGCCTCCAACCCTAAATTATGCGGATCACTGGGTTGAGAAAGGACTGAGGCCAGCGCACTGTTGCGTGTCGCAAGCAAAAAGCCCACAGTCCCTAAACCTGAATATTGAAAGAATCTTCGTCGTTTCATCACCCCAGTCAATCCTCAGCGTATGTAGGTATAAGGTAATACTTTGCGGAAAACAACATCAAATGAACTTGCTACAAAAAAAGAGCAGCATCAAGGCGCAGTATCTTGCTGATTGGAGAAATAATTGATCAACCAATTCCTTAAACAGTTTCTCTATTCGGCTGATTGTGCGAGTTGAAATTCTTGGCATTGCTCAATAACGGGATGAATTCAAAATGATGCAGTCATCAGATCGACGACTGTACGGGCAATAGTCCTAGGAGCATGGCTTCGCTAGGACAATGCCATGCCCTTCCGAAAATCATCCCTCAAATCAGCAACGCCAAATTCTTTATTGTTCAGCGTATTCTCGAAATGCAATCTAATAACAACGATGACAATGTAAGCGCTAGTAGTGTTTTAATCGCTACTGACGTAGAAGGCTATGAAATTGATCAATTAGATCTAAAAATCATTAAATGCTTACAGCGAAATGGTCGTATTGCCTATAGTGATATTGCCCGAACCATTGAGGCCCCGGAAGCAACCATTCGCTATCGTGTGAAGCGCCTGTTGGATGAGGCGATTATTACGATTAGTGCATTCATCAATGCTGGCAAGGTCAAACACGAAAATGTTGCTTATCTTGAGCTTGAGGTAGAAGCTATTTTTTTTGAGGCGAGTCTTCGTGAGCTGATGGCGATGGAAACCATTAGCTATATTGCTTCAGTAACCGGAGAATTCAATTTGATGATGGAGTACATCTATAAAGACAATAATGATTTGTTGTCTTTTTTGAATGCCCTCAAAAGTAATCCAGGTGTTACGCGGTTGAATTCTAGAACGATTTTAAACACGACTTGGCAAAGTTCTCGAAGTTTTTTTGTTTTAAGAAGAAAAAAGAGACTTAGGCAGGCATCATGACCTCCACAACTTGTTCAACAGATTGCCCTTGGGCAAAGAGCGAGTGACACAACTGCACCAGAGGATGG
>JBCCWF010000444.1:0-5732 GCA_039194035.1 Cyanobacteria bacterium P01_E01_bin.6
GGCTTGAATCGTAGGGGGTATGCCAACAAATGGAAGCATGGTTGTCCGGCTATATGACTCTGCTGTGAGAATCATCCCGCATTTCAATCGTCTGTGACTATCCCGTTTACCCGATTCCCCGAACTTTGCCAAGTCGTGTCACTAGGAGGGTCGACGTTTAGCGCGTCCGGTGGCAACCAACCCCCAGCTCCAGAGGTTCAGCAACCCGCTTATCATCTGGAAGATACACAGATCGAAACGGAGCTGATACTCAATGCTGAGGGCATCGATGACGATCGCCCATTTGAATTAGAGATTCCTACCGCTACCTCCATTGCGCAACTCCAGGACATGGGTGAGCGATGGGGCATTGTCCAGAAGGGACGCTCCTTTGGAATCAGCTACGAAACTGACCTAAGGGACGAGTTTCTGGATACCAGCTACGCACCACTGAAATGCATTGATTTCATTGAGCAGAATTTTCAAGATGGTCTCTGGCACAAATGGCGCTATCTCTCCGACGGAGATACCTTTAGCCTCTCGGAACGGCAAGCGGTCACCGCTGCTGATGGCATCTATTACGGTGAAGTGACTCGAACGGTTGATGGTGGCGGTACTCCATCCAGTGTGGAGAACGATCCACTAGCGGGTGAGTCAGACAATCCAAGCTATATCAGCACGGTCACGTATACACCTCCAACGATAGAGTCAACAACTGCTTCGGCTGGTATCGTTTCCTCAGAGAGCAGCACGGAAACGGATATATCAGGTACGACTCTATTCACCTTCACTCAATATGTTGGTGCCCTTGAGTTATTTAGCTTTGAGCTTGAGGCAGCGATCGCGCCCAAAGTAAATGCAACAGCGGCCATTGAAACACCTGGTTTTGAGTTAGAGGCGATCGCCAACATCAGTGTTGGTTCAACAGCAGCGCTTGAAGCTCCTGAATTTGAGTTAGAGGCATCCATTGAGCCTAGTCTCGTGACAAGTGCTGCAATGGAATCACCCACATTCGAGTTAGATGCATCTGTTGACTTAAGCTTGGTGACGAGTGCTGCATTTGAATCACCATCATTTGAATTCGATGCCGTGATTGATACCCCATTCACGGCGATCGCCGCATTGGAATCTCCTGCATTTGAATTGGATGCATCCATTACCATCGGCACTGAAGTGACAGCAGCAATGGATGCTCCTGATATTGAACTGACGGCCTCCATTAATCTGTCCGCATTACCGCCACTGCCCACCGTAAGCGGACTTGAATTCCACTTCTATGATTTGGCTAACACCACGACTCTGCAGGGGGATGGTGATGTTGAGACGGCTGAAGATCAAAGCACCAATAACAATGACCTAGACAACAGTAGTTCAGCTGGCTTGGGTGATTTGATTACTGGGCCTAATAGCACAACAGCGTTGAAGAATTCTAACGGCGGATTGCTCCTGAGCACCACTGTAGGCTCATCCAACTCATGGAGCTTCTTTGTTGTCTGTAAACTTGACGGTGCAGTGATGTTGCTTGCTGCAAACAACTTCGTTTCGTGGTTTAGCGTGACTTCAACCGAGATGGAATACCGAGCCAATGGGACGGGCGATCGCGTCACAGCTAACCATGGGGTGACGACCACCAACTGGCACCTCTATGAATTCCATGTTGATGCAGGCTCTGTTTCCCTCGTGGTGGATGGCACCGAAGTAGGTACCGGGACAACGACCGCCAGCCCATCCTTTAGGAGATGGAATGGAACTGGAGCAGGATTGGCAAATGCCAATACAGAATGGACTGAAAAGGTTCTCTACTCCGCTGTTCTCTCCAGTACGGATAAGGCAACTTTGAGATCTCGAATGGCTGCTGATTACGGCATCACTATTAGCTAGGCAACCCTAGAGCGTAGCATTCTAGCTAGATAACTCATGGCTTTAGCGACAGCAGCCCGTAACGCAGCTTGTGATTCGATCGTAGATTTATTCGATGCCGGAGCAGCCCAACCCAAGATCCAAATCTTTGATTCAGGCTCTACTACTCTTGTGGAGTGGACATTTAACGCCACAGCAGCCTTCGGCAATGCAGGAGCTAGCACAGCAGGAGAGGCGATCGCCGCCACATTCACCACCACCGCTACTGCCAGCGTATCGGGTGGTGGATCTGCGAATGCGTTCGGCTGGCGAATCCTAGATGGTGACGGCACTGAGATTGCTAGCCGCACGAATTCGGATGACAAAAGTATTTCGGGTGGTGGAGATAGAGACGCCATTGCCGGAACGGGCGGCAACACGGCAGATATCGCACTGAATCAATCGGGGCTATCTATCTCGGATGGACAAGAGTTGAGCTTCACGGGCAATGTGATCTTCAGGGTTCCGGCTCTGTAATGGATGAAATTCGACCACCCGATAACGCTGAATCGTCTGCTGTATTGCAGGCGAGAAATGCGCTGGCTGAGTCACGGTTTTGTCGTCTTCAAAGTCAAGTGCAAGAAGAACGGAGTATCCCGCTCACTTTCCAAGGACATGACAGCAGGGGTGTTTTACTCAAGTCACCTGGTGGAGGTGTCTTCTCCATAGGGGAACGCGATAGCAATGGCAGTGTTCGTGCTGGTAGTATTGCTGATGCCGTAAACGATGGGGGAATGATGCGTGTTGGGGAAATGCCACGCGGCCTTGTGAATGAGGTTGCTGAGCAGCTGGTTGTTGGCGCTCTTAACTACATTGCCGTACTTTACCGGGCAAAGGAAGAGGGCAAAATTGTATTTTATTTGGGCGGCGTTTTCCCTCAACCTCTGAAGATAGCTGAATACGCTTTTCACTCCACAGAAGAGTATTCCTTTAGTGGTTCATTTTCGACCAGTAGCGAGACTCCTGGTAGCGATCGCGGCTCCGACATTCCCGCTACAGGGTTTCCTCCAAATCCAGTTGGCTCAGTTTCTCCATCGACTTTGTGGAAATCTCACGCCGAAAATATATACACACAGCACACAATTGAATTAGGAAGCACTCATGAGTCGTCCGTTGCTGTAACCCTTGTAGAGGGGGATTCAGCCGGGGGATTTACAAGCACATCAACATGGAGTGCTCGCGTTGGTGCAACAAATCAAGGCCAGTACGATCAAAAGAATTTCGCAGGAGATGAGGCACTAGCATCAAGAGGAGAACCAGGGAGTGAAAGCGATACGCATGTGATCGACCTAGAAGAATCTCATCCGATCCTCGTGACTTCTCAAGTCTTTTTACAGCCTTCCTTTCTTACGACTGGAATGGTATGTGGATCAACGACAAGCTCGGCTGTTGACGCTTCTTCGTCCAGTCATGACGGATCTGCGTCCATCACATTGAAGCGGGTAAACTATACAGAATCATGGTGTAGCTCTGAAGGCTCAACAATATTCGTCGGGATTAAACATGCTGGCAATACTGGTTCAGACAATGGATTCACCACTCGTCAGATATTCACGGTGAATGCTCTGACAGGGGCGATCGCCCAATCTGGCACCGTCTCATCAGCTGACTGGCTATCCTACAAATTTGCCAATCAATACGACCGTGATTTGAATTACCCAGATAATATAACGGCCTACTATGAACCAAGGTCAAACACATTCTTCAATACAGCTTATGACCGCCTATCCGGAACATCCAATGCCTACAAAGTGAATTATGGTCTCACCGACCAAGTGACCAAGGGGGACGCTACAACCGATTCAATTCTGAACTTTCTGACAACGCCTTTAGGATCAGAGGGAACCGCCATTGTCACGACAGCAAATTACAACGGGTCTAGTGAATCAGAAGTGAGCCAGTCAACTGCAAGAATTTACTCGGCTGGCATCGTTGGCATTGTTAACTCGGATTATCAAATTGATGGTTACGCCATACAACCCCTATGAATGCTCAAAAGATCGCAGACAATGCACGAAACATATCTCGCAATCAGCGACTCGCTCGAACAGCCCAGAATCTACGGGCGCGTGATAGTCGAACAACCAGGGCGGCTGTGTTTTCGCGATGGAAGAATGGTGAGGCGATCGCCACCACGCCAGGTGGCGGAACGATATCGGTTGAGCCTGGCAGCAACGGAGCGGTGACAGGGATGTTTGCAGTGAATAGATCGGGTTCAGGTCGAGCAATCGGGCGATGGATGCCAAGGGTATGACATGGGAAGAACAATCATTATCAGTACGGGCAGCCTCTCTCTAACGATGGGTTCTCTATTGGCCCCTCTTTCTAGTGGGACCGGATATCGAGAGAAGGTCAATCCTGCCTCTATTAGCTATTCATCCTATGGCACCACCATTGTTGAGGCTCCCTTATATGAGCTGAAACACCTATGGCCTATCCAGGTGAGATTGAACGCAACGGATAGCCTCACCCTTGAGCGAATCTTTCACGAGTGGGATGCAACCAAAACCGCCATTACGGTCCAGGACTATCTACGGCCATTCACAGAAAATTCCCCACGCACTAGGGCGATCGCCACCGGGGCCAGTGAAGTAACAGCGAACGGGAAAGTGAGCTACTTCGCACGGTTCAAGGCGCACTTTTCAGGTGAACCTCGATGGAGCAATTCAGGCCGATTCAAGCTCTGTCAATTTGAGCTTGAGGAAGATGCGGCCACGACTGCCTAAATTTCATTGAATCCGTCTGGACACAGCGCTGAATTATTCTGGATACTTCCTTGTTCCGTGCTATCAGTGCCTATCCGAAGTGAAACACAGACGGCTGAGTCAATGGCTAGTCCATTCAATATCGTGATCAATCCAGCTACACCCGCATGGCCTCTTAAGTTATCTCTACGTGGTTGGGCGAGGACTGTCGTGACGAACTCGGAGTCCAGCACCTCATAGGTATAGTTCCGAGTGACTACAGGCATCCCAATACCGAGAGTCGTTAATCCATCAGCGAACTCTTCCTTAACTGCGAAATGAGCCTGCTGAGCACGGTTGATTGAGCCGATATAATTTCGAGCTTCAGCATGTCTGGCCCTGACAGTGAAGCTGATGAATGAGGGAATGGCGATCGCGCTCAGCACGCCCATGATCACGATGACCACGAGCAGCTCAATCAGTGTGAAGCCATCATTTTTCATCAGCCTCAAACCCATGCTGCTGATTAATAGAGGCCATCGCCCTCGTAATGGCGTCAATTTTTACTTCAAGTCGTCGGACGCTGTACGATAACTCAGTATGAGCTTGAGTTGCATTCTCCTCAACTGTTGAAATTTTGCGGACAAACACATTAAAATTTTCATCTCTATCTTTCAGGAACTTTTCTTTAACTGTGCCTGCAATGAGGGAGACAATAAATTTCTGATAGTTGTTCTTGATGGCGCGTTTGATGAATTTCATGGCAACTCCAGAGCATCATCTTAGGGTTGCCTATCCTCCACTAATCATCCTGAGCACCTCACCAATCCATTCGCCTAATCCAATGGCATTGGCAATCAGGACGATAACCAGTCCTGCTAAACCTCCCATTAGCTGTTGAGCGGGCTTAGCTCCTATCGTTCCAATCTGCCTCAACCTGTTCTGAATCTCTTTTTTGTAAGCCTCCAGATCCCCAACCCGCCGCTTTATTGATGAGTCTTCGGTGTGAAGTCGCTGAACCTGGTTGAGGGTAATTGCTCAACCCAGTAGCCAATCGTGCTGTTGTAAGGTAAGAGCGCGGGAAATGGCATCAAAGGCAGAAATACCCTGACGCTGTGCCGTATTAACAATAGAACGCACCAATGCGAACAATTCTGTTCCCCAATCCGA
>JBCCWF010000445.1:0-5702 GCA_039194035.1 Cyanobacteria bacterium P01_E01_bin.6
GGTGATTTTCTCTCTAGCTAAATATCGATTGATCTGGTCATGGGAAAATCGTTCGCAATGGTCGGCATAGTTGGTCAGGGTATAGTTGATTTGACTGACCAGAAGATATTGACAATAGTCCAGGCGGCTTACAGAGTCGTTGATTGATTTACACTAGCGAATGATTCCCTGTTTGTGGCTCTACTGCTCCTCTCGCTCTGCGTAAGTCCTATTGATATCTACGAGTTCAATGCGTAGTTGCTTACCTAGTACGGCAGCAGCACGATCCATGGTTTTAAGCGTAACAGCAATATTTTCAGGATCGAGCAAGCGATCAAGCGCTGAACGACTTGTATTCATTGCATCTGCCATCGAAGCTTTGCTAAAACCCTGAACTTCCATTGCCTGAACAATTTGCCAAGCCAAAACACGCTTTAGAGCAATTGCACTCACTTCAGTCAAGATCCCTTCTTCTTCCAAGAAATCATCGAAAGAAGAACCTAAATGAGTGGGATTGATCATGTTCCTGCCTCCAGATTTTTCTTACGCTTGAGTGCTAAATCAAGATCGTGTTTAGGTACTGTTTTGATATCAATACCAATCACCTTTCGCTCTGCTTGAGATAATTGCCTCAGCCATTCGCGCACAGGTTCATTACCTACTCCAGTTTTGTAAAACTTTGCAGGTATGCGTTTACCTTCCATAGGATTGGCGTACCAAAAAAGGTACTATCCGGCCACAGTCTCAGACTGCCTATCGATGAGCTTTTTGTCCAGTTCTGCAAGGAAGCGTGAGGTGTTTACTCGTATGGATGAGATGGCGATCGCCCCAAATCACGAGCGATCGCCATCCACGACGAGGGAGAGCCGTTGCGATCAATAACGCTGCGATCCCTGCAATCTTTTCCCCGTTGGCAGGGATCGGAGGTAGATCTTGCATCGGCAGTCTTTGCCCGTGTAACCTGCGACGTGATCCGCCAAGACTACCCAGATCTGGACGTTGAAGACATCCTCGATCTGTTAAGTCTTCCGAACTCAGGAACTATGTTGGTGAATCATTCGTTTCTCATATCAGAGGGTGATTTAAAAGTAGTGGACGGTACTTCTAAACACCTGGTGATGCTTCCGATGATCAAAGGGCGTTGGAGACGTTAGGAGAATCGGGCACGTTTTTCTACTCAAATCAGGGTTTTTCAAGCATCTTTTCAGAGCTGTGTTGTATTTTGATGTGGAAATCCCGTGATGATTTTGAAATTCTTGCTCCGTTTTCTAGTCGTTTTTGTGCTTATTGTCGCCGTTGGGTGTCTGCCCTCTATGGCGAACACGCACCTGATTTTTGAAGATACATTCAACAGTGGTTCGTTTCAGCCCTATGCAGATGGCACCGGGTGGAATCAAACCCAATTTACAGCCACGAGCCAGGGGGAAATCGTCAGTACCCCGACACGAGCTGGGTCAGGAGCTGCGAGATTCACGTTGACCTATCCCGATCGACGAGTTGAGAAGAACAAATTTGCAGCCGGGCGTCCGGGTGTTGAGCGATGGTTTGGATTCAGCACCTATATTCCTGAAGACTGGCCCGACCACGACAATTTCACGATCGTGACTCAAATCAAGGGCAGTCCAGACTCAAATGAACCGAATCGCAGTCCATTTTTATCCATCGAGCTACGCAATGGCCAATGGGGAATTTTTAGTCGGTGGGACGCCAATGCAATTACGAAACCGGGTGATAACGGTAATGGTGGCACGATTCAGTCTGCCAAAGTTTACGAAGGCCCCTATGAAAAAGGTGCATGGACGGATTGGGTGGTTCATGCCAAGTGGTCGTATGAAGAAGACGGATTGCTAGAAATCTGGCAAAACAATGAACAAGTTGTGAATCGACCTGGCCCCAATTGCTACAACGATACGGAACATGGATTTCACTTCAAAATCGGTATGTACAAGCCAGGGTATCGAGAAGACCATCCCTCTCCTTTGGTGCTCTTTCATGACACCATTCGAATCGGCGATGAGACCGCTCAATATGACGATGTTTTCCCTGGTGTGTAAAAACCTAATCGCTTAGGAGCAAACCCTGCCAAGCGATTAGGCTTCGTGACAATGGCTCTAGGTTTCTGGAGCTGCTTCGGGAGGAGTTTGGGGGGATGTTGGTTCGGGCGATCGCCCACTAAACAGCGGTTTAAGCAATAGCCCCCCGACTGTGAACCCTCCGATCAAGCTGAGGATGGAAAGCAGCGAATTGGGTTTGGCATCCAGTTGCAGAAATGCAAATTCATCAACGAGCTCAAAGCCATAAATGTTCTCTAGATCGCGACGGGTATCGTCATCTACAGAAAAGCCGTATTTCACTAGCCCTGACACTTCTCGGTTAATCCAAATATTGTCGCGGTTAGCGGTGACATAGTCTAAAACAGCGGTCTGATCATGCGGTAAGGCTTCGATATCTTTGACCGTTTGGATCATGTCCTTGTCATCCGTTGCCAAGATGATTTGAATCGGCTCTCCGTCAATCACATCTTGGCTAAACACAGGCACGTAGAGTTCGTTGATGGTGCCCACAACACGAGTTTGGGAATAGGATGCCTGACTCAAATCCAGTTGCGCATCTTCGAGAGTGAGCCACTTGGTGTCGGGTTGATCGCTCAAATAGTCACGCACACCATAGCGGGCAGGTTCTCTGTTGGTAACCGCCGTGTATGTCCCTTGTCCGCCCCATGCCAGCAGGGCGATCGCCAGACAGCCTGCGTAAAATCGACCTTTCATTCCCACGATGAAACTCCTTGACATTCCAGTGCCGTGTTCACACCAAGAATGCCCATCGGCTATGTCTAATCAACATGGGTGAAGATACACGACTTGGCAACGGTTACAGAAGCCATGATCGATTATCTTGCTTGTCAAGAGTGCGAGGATGAATCTACGACAGTAGGTAGCGTCCATGGACTATCGTCGCGAATCATGGCATTGAGAATCCTCAGCAACTTATGCATGCACGCGACCAGCGCCACCTTTTTGGCCTTCCCTTTCGAGAGCAGATGCGCATAGAAGGCGTTCAAAACAGGATTATGACATACTGCCACCAAGGTGCCCATGTACAGTACTGCCCGAATCATGGCCCGTCCACCCCAAGTCGTCCGCGACCCTCGATAGCGGCCACTGTCTCGGTTGAAGGGGGCAACGCCCACTAATGCACTAATCCGCTTGTCACTGATATGCCCCATCTCAGGGAGATCAGCGACGAGGGAGGTAGCAATCACAAGACCAATGCCTGGAACGCTTTTCAGTAGGTCAATGCGAGAACGCCATTCGCTTTTTGGTAGACCATTGCCCCCATTGCCTTAGGGGCCATCGCCCTCGCGTTTCTCTAGAATGGAGCCGTAGTCTAAATAGGTGGTATCTCCAGCGCTGAGTACCATCGATTGGTCACTCACAAGTTCAGCTGTCATCTGGCAATGAGGTTGGATAATCTTTTCAACGTGCGTTTTCGCCAATGAGAAAACGCATACGCCCGTTTCAGTTCTTTTGCACTCTCAAAGATACTCGATAGTCCCTCTCCAAATTTTTCGCTCAAGGCTTGACCGATGCTCAATGCATGACGGCTCAAACGGCGGTCGCCTAAGGCACACGTTCCAAAATCTGCTCATGTCGTTCTGTACTCATCCGTGGCTCTCTGGGTATCGGTACATTCACTTTACCGAATGTTGACGTTGTGAGCTAGAAGTAATGCCTATCGAGGGCTTCGATACTTAGTAGGAAAAGGCAGGCCACAAGAAAGTCCACTATGGAGCCATCCCAATATCACAGTTCTGACGCACATTTCAGCACTAACGAATAAGCAAACCGCGTCAAAACTTGTGGCTAAAAATATTAATCAGTTCTTGATCAATAGAACAATTCCGCTAAGCGTTGATAAAATCCTCGGCTATTAGGTTGGGCGCAGTCACGGCAACGTTCAACGAGAAATTTTAGTGACGATCAAACAGGTGGCGCTGTGTCTATCTATGTCGGCAGGCGTGAATTAATTGTAACGCATTATGTGAGTTATTTAAAGTTCTTGTATATCAAGGGTTTTGATTAGCCTCCAAATCAGGAACTTAAGTGATTTCGACGTATCTACGTCATTCCAGCGATCAACTCACATAAGCCGTTTGTAATGAGTCAATGCCTGTCACGCGAGGGGATGATTATACTGAATTATTCTATCTAATCACCCAAATAAGGGTATTAGGCTGACAAATTTCTACCTAATCACCTACATGGGGGTATTAGGCTGACGGATTTCCACCTAATCGCTCAATTCAGGGGATTAGGCGGAAAAATTCTCTCTAATAAAGAGTTAGCTTACAAGTTCTTATTCTGCTGTATCCCCTTAACCTGATTGGTAGACTAGTTTGTAGAGTAATCTGGTATTGCTTAATAAAATCTGACAGTAAATTAAACAAGGCTAATATTTATGGATTCAGCTATCGCAGGTCTGATTGGTGCTTTTATTGGCGCTTTTTTTGGTCTATTGGGATCGCTCTTAACAAATTGGCTAACTTTAAAGAAGGAAAGAGAGCAATGGTCAAAAGATAAAGAAGTAGAACAAGCAAAGTGGTTAAGGGATAAACTGCAAGAAATTTACAGCAATTGTATTGATTATCTTTCAAAAGTCTCGAGAGGATCTGAAATAAGCAGTGATGGTACTCCCTATTTAAAGCAGGAACATGTACGAGAGACTTTTTCAGATTTTAGCGAGGCACAAAAGTGGTTAGGTATTCTACTTATTTATCATCCGGATAGACAAAGTAATCACTATGAAAATCTCTATCAAGCAATTACAGACTTCTCAAGCAATCCAATGTCACACTTAAGTGGAAAGCATCATCAGTTGCGCGAAACTATAATTGAATTAGTGGCTACAGATACCAGGATTCATGGCAGGTTAACACGATAGGTGTCACTATCAAGGTTAGTTTCTATGTACTTGGTATAATTTAAGAGATATTCTCCTTTAGGCTGATTCTATGACTGCCTTTGCTACAAAACCATATATAGAGTTCAAAAAACAAGGATACTGGGTGATTGGCACTCGAATTTCTTTGGATTCTATTGTTTACGCTTTCCGCAAAGGTTTACTTCCTGAAAGCATTGCTCAGTCATACCCTTTGCTTGACTTAGAAAAGGTATATGGGGCGATTACCTTTTACTTGGCTAACCGTTCTGATATTGATGCTTACTTAATCTCAGAGGAACAGGCATTTGATGCGATGCCACAGCCCTTACAGATAGATGCTCCTGCTTTACATCAAAAGTTAATTGCTGCTAGGGAATCAGCAGAGCAAGTATAATGGCGAGCGTTCAATTTCAGGCTGATGCCGATTTAAATCAAGCGATTGTGACAGGGGTTATCCGTCGACAACCTAACATAAACTTCCAAACTGCGACTGAAGCAAATTTAGAAGGGCTAAAAGATTCAGAAGTATTGGCGTTATCAGCCAGGCAACAGCGTATTTTAGTGACTCATGATCGCAGAACGATGCCGACTGAATTTGCAGAATTCATAGTTGATAATCAGAGTTCAGGCGTGCTAATTCTTTCTAGAAAGACGGCTTTGGAAAGCGTGATCGAGGAACTGATTCTAATTTGGTCAGTAAGCACAGCAGAAGAATGGATTAACCGAATTGCCAAAATTCCCCTGTAGAGCCAGCTAACACTGCGTTGCAACGGCGGAGCATA
>JBCCWF010000446.1:0-5637 GCA_039194035.1 Cyanobacteria bacterium P01_E01_bin.6
GGCTCAGGCTCGAGTTCAGCGACCAACCGGACGACAGCTTCTGACTGGTGGGTGTTGAGACAGTCCATCACCAAGTGACGTTTGACGGCCTCGGGCGACTGGGCCACCAGAGCTCTGAGATAGGTGTCTAAATCAGCCTCGATCCGGGTGTCGCCGACGCTTGCCTGGTCAATGCGTCCGGTAGCGACACTATATTGATTGATCAGACGTCGTTACGTCTTTTAGGATTTTAATTGCTTTGGTGTATTGAGAATCCTCTGCTGTTGCTATGGTTTTCATCTCAATTAGCCCAGGCGTAACGACGACATCTGGTTGAATGCCAAGGCTATTGATATCTGTATGATTTGGGGTTTCATACCGGGCTACCGTTACAGCCAATCCTGAGCCGTCTGAAAGATTGAACAGAGACTGGATAAGTCCCTTCCCGAACGTACGTTCGCCGACAATCACAGCTCGATGATTATCTTGTAGTGCTCCAGATAATATTTCACTTGCACTGGCCGTCCCGCCATTAACAAGCACCGTGAGAGGGAGCTGAGTCAACGCGTCATCGTAGGTGTCAACCGTGTCTTGAATACCATAACGATCGACTGTATGTACGATGATGCTGTCGTTAAGCCATAATTTAGCAATTTCAATTCCCGCTTGTAATAGTCCCCCAGGATTATTACGTAAGTCGAGAACGTAAGCATCGGCTCCATCATTCTCCAAATCGACAATCGCCTGGACGATCGCCTTGGTTGCATTAGCATTGAACTGATTAAGGCGAATATACCCGATATCTAAGCCGTCGAGCGCTTCTCTCAGGGAAAAGGAAACCGGATTCAAGCTGATGCGATCGCGCACAATATCAAAATCCTGCTCCTGCTCAGCATCATGGGAAACCGTTAAAATGACATGGCTCCCTGGCTTTCCACGCATTCTTTCTGCCGCCTCGTCCAAAGAGAAATTGCTGGTCGAAATACCGTCAATTTTTAAAATAATGTCTTGAGGATGAATTCCTGCCAAATCTGCTGGAGAACCTTCGATAGGAGAGATGACACTGAGAATTCCTGTCTCTGGTAATCGTGTAATTTGTAGCCCGACACCACTCAATTCGCCAGATGTAGTGGTTTGAAGGCTTTTATATTGGTCGGGTCTCAAAAAACGAGTAAATGGATCACCCAGCCCGGCTAACATTTCATCAATTGCATCGTAAGCTGAGTCTCGATCAGGCAGAGGATTCCTCAAAATACGTTGCCGAACAGCTCGCCAATTTTGATGATTAAACGTGTCATCGACATATGCTCGATCGACAATGCGCCACACTTCGTTGACCAGGCGCTGCTCTTCTGAGAAGGCATATGCTGTGTTAGAAGAAACTGATAGGAAGACTATGGATAGCAGAAATACGCTAATGAAGAGACTAAGTAATCGAGTTTTCATCCGAGGTTAGATAGGTTGTTACGTCGAAGTCAGCATCAGATGGAACCTTCTGCAACAGTATCGCGAGCAATGATGAAGGTTTCGATAAGTCTTCAATACAGCAATACAGTAAGGATATTTTGATCAGGTTTAACGCACTCCAAGATTCTTACCCATTCACCCCAGCTAATCACGCGATCGTAGGATGAGACTTTAGAGCTTCCTGGATACTCAAAATAGTCGATCAAAAGCATCGGCTGCGATTCAGCATCAGCTCAATGCATAGGATCATTATCAAATAATCAGTTTGAGGAGACATGGAGCAGAACTACCCATAACATTGATAATAATACCGCCAATGCCTTTCACAATGCATCGCCAAAGCAATGGTTGAGGTTTTCAACTTAGTAGCAGATGTCAAAATTTTCAACGCTTAGAGAGCTAGTCTAATTGCAAACCAAAGTTCATCATCCGTGGGATCATGATTTCAAGCGCAATTTGTAACGAAATATGTCACTTCTTAGAAACACATTTTTTAAGAACAGGGTTTCAAAGACCTCTTCTCAAAACAGTTTCAGCACCTTGCCTGAAATGAATGGAGTGAATCAAAAAACTGAATTCGGGGGAGGGGAGGCATTGGTGAACAATGAAAACTTGAGTGCGCCTATGTTACATTTTTTAGTACTGAGATAAAGCGCGTGGTCTAAATCTATCTATTCACATGTTTACTAAAGAAGTAACTGACTCTAAGGCATTTCAGTGGTTCCAGGAGCGACTTGAGATCGAGGCGATTTCGGATGACATCGCTAGTAAGTATGTTCCTCCCCACGTCAACATTTTCTACTGTTTAG
The DNA here is from genome assembly GCA_039194035.1 of Cyanobacteria bacterium P01_E01_bin.6. GTDB lineage: Bacteria > Cyanobacteriota > Cyanobacteriia > CAKZMO01 > CAKZMO01 > JBCCWF01. The sequence goes on from JBCCWF010000446.1 coordinate 2,256, forward strand.
GCGGTATCACTCTGGTTTGCTTCATTATCCAGTTTGCCACTGGGTTTGCAATGACGTTCTACTACAAGCCCACCGTTACTGAGGCATTTGCGTCTGTTCAATATCTGATGACCGAAGTTAACTTCGGTTGGCTCATTCGATCCATTCATCGCTGGTCTGCAAGCATGATGGTATTGATGATGATTTTGCACGTGTTTAGAGTTTATTTGACGGGTGGTTTCAAGAAGCCTCGTGAATTGACTTGGGTCACTGGAGTCATCATGGCAGTGATCACTGTTTCATTCGGTGTTACAGGATATTCACTGCCTTGGGATCAGGTTGGTTACTGGGCTGTGAAGATTGTTTCTGGTGTTCCAGAGGCAATTCCAGTGGTTGGTACACTGATGGTTGAGCTTCTTCGAGGTGGTGCAAGTGTTGGACAATCAACTTTGACACGCTTCTACAGTCTCCATACGTTTGTTTTGCCTTGGCTCATCGCTGTGTTCATGTTGATGCACTTTTTGATGATCCGGAAGCAAGGTATTTCTGGTCCTTTGTAAGTCTTCGCATTGTCTCAGTTGAGCAGTGGACACCTAGGGGGTTACTCCTCAGCTCTATATTTTTCTAGGTTTAAGGAGATTAAGTACTAATGACAACGTTGAAGAAGCCGGATCTGAGTGATCCAGCATTACGCGAAAAGCTCAAGAATGGAATGGGTCATAACTATTATGGCGAACCAGCATGGCCCAACGACTTGCTATACATCTTCCCAGTCGTAATCTTAGGAACCATTGCTTGTGTTGTATGTTTAGCGGTTTTGGATCCTGCTTTAGTAGGTGAGCCGTCTAACCCATTTGCAACTCCTCTTGAAATTCTGCCCGAATGGTACTTGTACCCTGCGTTCCAGATTCTTCGAGTTGTTCCTAACAAATTGCTTGGAATTGCTCTTCAGACTGCAATTCCTCTCGGTTTGATGCTAATTCCATTTATTGAAAATGTGAACAAGTTTCAAAACCCATTCCGTCGTCCTGTTGCGACGACTGTGTTTTTGGTTGGTACAGCTGTGACAATGTGGCTTGGAATCGGTGCAGCCTTCCCTATCGATAAGTCTTTGACGTTAGGGTTGTTCTAGAATTTAGTTGGTGTATTGATTACAAAAAGAGCAGTGGGGACACCCACTGCTCTTTTTGTATAGGCTAAATGTGTTGAAATGGACTTAATCAGGAAACCTACTAACCCTTGTTTCTTTTGCCAGGAAGATGTGTTTAGCAGTCCTATTGCATTCGATCAATTGTCCGGTATTGGATGGCTTCAGCTACATGATGAGTCATTAGATGTTTATCCCCTGAAAGATCAGCAATAGTGCGGCTTACTTTGAGAATGCGATCCGTTGCCCGTGCAGAGAGGCCAAGTTTGCGAATTGCTCCCTCCAGCAATTGGTTCGATGTTTCATCAAGCTGGCACCACTGTCTAAGATGTCGGCTTTGCATCTCGGAATTACTGCGAGGCTCATCATTGCTAAACCTTGCTTGGATGTGATCGCGCGCAGATTGCACACGATTCCTCACGGTATTAGACGATTCCCCACCAGTTTGTCGAGTGATTTCTTCTGGCTTGAGGCGATTAACTGCCACCTGTAAGTCAATACGATCCATCAGTGGGCCAGAGAGCTTTGCCCAGTAGCTTTCCCGTTGTCGAGGTGTACAAGTACACGGCTGAATTGTATCGCCGAAATATCCACAGGGACATGGATTCGTACTGGCTACAAGAGTAAATTGTGACGGGAATGAAACCGATTGCCTTGTTCGAGAAATGGTGACGTGTCCATCCTCAAGGGGCTGTCGCAAAAACTCTAAAACATCCCTCTTAAATTCAGTGAGTTCATCCAAAAATAAAATGCCTCGATGTGCAAGGGAAATTTCCCCAGGTTTTGGATAACTGCCGCCACCCACCAACGAAGGCCCAGAAGCCGAGTGGTGAGGACTGCGAAACGGTCGCTCACTAATCAGACTCCCTCTGTTTTTGAGCAAACCTGCAACGGAATGAATCTGGGTGACTTCTAACGCCTCTTCAAAACTAAGAGGTGGCAGAATGCTTGGAAGTCGTCGGGCAAGCATGGTTTTACCGCTTCCTGGCGGCCCGACAAATATAATGTTGTGTCCGCCTGCAGCTCCAATTTCTAAGGCTCGTCGGGCATGTACCTGACCCTTGACATCTTTTAGGTCTAATCCTTTGAATTGAGCCTGTTTGAGTTCCGTTTCCCCATTAAAAAGAAGGGGAGTGTAACGATCAGGGTGATTAAGGAAACCAGTAACATCTGACAGATGCTTGAATCCGTAGACATGTAATCCTTTGACTACAGCCGCTTCGCTGGCATTCTGCTCTGGAACGACGATGCCCTTAATCCCAAGCTTCTGAGCAGCAGCGGCGATCGCCAATACACCGATAACAGGTCGCAAACTTCCATCGAGTGAGACTTCACCGAGGAAAAGATAATCATCCAGCAATTGCAGATTGACTTGTTCTGATGCAGCTAATATGCCCACACTAATGGGTAAATCGAAACTTGGCCCCTCTTTCTTAAGGTCAGCTGGACTGAGGTTGATAACAATCTTGCGCATGGGGAACACATAGCCAGCATTCTTCAGAGCGGTTCTAACCCGCTCTTTAGATTCTTGGACAGCGGTGTCTGGAAGCCCCACAACCACAATGCCAGGAAGCCCCCCTGCAATATCAATTTCGACTCCAACTTTAATGGCATCAATGCCAACCAAAGTGGCACTCCATGTTCGTGCCAGCATATGACCCTGCTTTAGTTCTACGGCTCCAGAGTTCCCAAGAACTGACTTGCAAGCACGAAAAGAAGCATGGGTTCACGTCTATGAACCCATACTTCTTAAACACAAGCTGCGGAGTTTTGCATTTTTGCAAGTTGAGTCAAACAGCACGCAGTCCAACAATATCAGTCTCGCGAATTCAAGTTTTTAGTGATGCACCAAATATGCAGCAATAAGATGTAGGCCGTTACAAGGCTTGAGAGCTTGATAAGGTCGCTTGTTAGCAAGGATTTGGAGTTTTGGTTTAATTATGGCTAGTTACTCACTACAACACGACCTGATTCATTTCCTCGGCTTTTTGCAGTCGTTTGGGGCATGTTTCCCATTCTTCATCGTTGCAATCGGTTTCTCGACAATCGAACTCACAAGCTGCCAGCTCAGCTGGAACGTCAGCCACAAAATATGCTTTGATTTTTTTGAGTAAACTTTGTAACGGATACGCCATAGACTTCACCAAGTATTACATCAATAGACCTCTTGCATAATTGGTTGCACGATATGGTATTGACCCTGATATACCCTCCTATCACAACCATATCTAATGAACTACGAAGCAGCCCAAACCC
>JBCCWF010000447.1:0-5637 GCA_039194035.1 Cyanobacteria bacterium P01_E01_bin.6
CGGGTCAACGTGTAGGGAGGCGATCGCAGGATGTCGCCACTTTGAGAGGAAAAGAGGGCGATCGCAATAATTGGGGTGATTAGAGTAATGACAGCAATCGCTGTTCCAATGATGTTTGCAAAAAGCCGGGAAGGTTCTTGGGGAGGTTTGTCGGATTGAGTACCAGAATCCATATAAGCTTTGAAATGATTAACGTCAATATTTAAGACAATAAAGGAGCACTAGTTTCTTATGCAGAATTAGCATCCCTAAAGAGGTGTATCAAAATATGGAAATTAGGATGTACTCCATCATCTCCACCTACCATTTTACTTGAGTGTATAGACTTCACCAATGTACATAAAGGAATATTGCCCCTTTTCATGACTTGAAATCATATGCATCCACATACTGAGTTTGAATTTAACTTGCCAAAAGGGCTGATTGATGAGGACGGGCGAGTTCATCGACACGGCACAATGCGCTTGGCACGGGCGAGAGATGAGATTGAACTGCTGAAAAATCGCAAGGTACAAGAGGAACCAGCCTACGAAGTCATTGTTCGATTGTCGCAAGTGATTATGACCTTGGGTGAACTCTCGGCTCCCACTCCTATTCAGCTAGAACAGCTTTTCTCCGTTGATCTGGCGTATCTTCAGGAGTTTTATAACCGGGTGAATTATCGAGGGGAGCCTCATATCCCTGTCCAGTGCCCCCAGTGTCAGGCTCATTTTGAGGTGGAGCTTGAACTGTCGGGGGAGTGATTGGCTACCCCCTTGATAACCTTTATGAGGAGGTAGCCATGTTATCGATGACAACGAATTGGTCTCTAGACGACATCATTAACCTGGAACACGGCGATCGCCAGCGATGGCTTCAAGAAGTGATGCGCTTGCGGGAAAGTCGGTGAGCGCTGAGGAAAAGGAGGGACAGCACCTGCTTCCTTTTTGGTCCCTCTATATCGTCACATGCTCTATGCTTCAGGTTTCCTGAGACAATTGCGACGGGTGTAACACTGAGTCTGTGCGGTAAGGTACTAACCCAGATGGAACCACCGCAGATGCCAGTCCTAGGTGTACTTCTTGATCGTCGAAGAAAATTTGAGCACCAAACGCTTTGAGAATTTTGTCCTTTGGCACGCCCCCTAAAAAGAACGTTGCATCGACACGGACACCCCATGCTCGGAGGGTTTTGATGACGCGCTCGTGTCCAGGGCTAGAGCGTGCGGTGACAATGGCAATGCGTACCGGGGCATCGTCAGGACTGAGTCCGTTTTGCATGACGCTTAACGTTTTTAGCAGCTTGGCAAAGGGGCCTTCTGGGAGGAGTTTGTCTGTTTTTTGACGCTCATGTTCGTAGAATGCTTCTAGCCCATGGGTGCGGTAAATGGTCTCGGATTCTTCAGAAAAGAGAACAGCATCGGCATCGAAGGCAATCCGAACCTTGTCATGGTCAGTGGGATTGGTTTCGGGTGGGTTGTAGAGAAACGCTGCTGCGACGCCAACATCGATCGCGCTCTGAACATCTGATTGGGATTTAGACAGAAATAAATCGACTTCAAAGGCATCGAGGTAGGGTGCGAGTGGCTCTCCTCCACTGAATGCAGCCCTCGTGATGTCTAAGCGATAGTGCTTAATTGAGTTAAAAATCCGCAAGCCTGTGTCAGGGCTATTGCGAGACATGACAATCACTTCGACAAGGCGATCAGTGTTGTGAGCATTGAGTGCCAAGAGTCCATTGACGAGGGGAAATGCCGTTCCTGGAGCTAAAATCTCGTCTTCGTGCTCCAGTTGGTATTGAATATATGCTTCTAATCCATGCTGTTCGTAGATCTGGGCTTCTTTTTCCAAGTCAAACAGGGCTCGCGATGAGATGCCGATGACAAGCAGCCGAGACAGATCGTAGCTCATGGGTATAGCGCGTAAGGAAGGGGCTTGAGTACACCGCGATCATGGGTTGAGTGTGTCTACAATCGCTGGTTATAAGTACCTGGACGTCATTAAAACCAAAAGCCCAAACCCTGTGCCGTCCGCTCAGCGGGCGGCACAGGGTTTGGAAGAATACGTTTAATTATGGCTATCTACTTACAATGAGCTATTCACTGCATCGATAAAATACTTCGCCACGTGCATCGACGCGTCCGCATCGTTGAGCTAAATCTTTTGCATTAACAAGACGACCAAATTCCCAGCATTCCATGTTGGACAGCTCGCAAGCAGCATCAAAGGAGATCATTCCTTTTTCGTATAACGATACGGCGAGTTGTTTCTGAAGCTCTACTTGAATGTTGTGAGATGGCAAGTGCAGTTGACTAACAACGGAATCAGGAATAGTTAAATGTAAGCTCATGATGTTATGGATTATGTGTTTCGGGTAACCCTCAGATTCACCAGGCTAACAATAATCTGAAAGGTTTTGTGAAACCGCAATGCTCTGTAAACAAGATGCTAAGCTGCTAGCTATTTAATTGCATGGTAGTCCCCCGACGGAGGCAGGGGACTACCACCAACATACGCAAAATAGGTGAGTTTTAGCTTATCTAACCCTGCCGTTAGGGACTTGCTACGTATCGAAACTCAACGTGGGCGATCGCCTTGAGACGAATCCTTGCTCAGAGGTGCGCTTAGAAGTTGCGTTTTGGCGATCGCCAAAACCACGTCAGCATCAATGCAGTGGCGATGATGCCGATGGCAAAGGCAACGGCGAGAGCGACGCCAAACGGCATCTGAATGGATTGAAGCCCTAGAAATTTAATCGTAATCAGCTGGGCCTCACCAGTTTCGTCTGTAACAAAGGCGTTTTGGACAGACAGAATGGCGATCGCAATGCTCCATCCGGCGAGGATGATGGCAATGAGAACGGTGGCGAGAGGTTTGATCATGGGTAGAACAATTGGGTTCCGTCAATAGGCATCGATTGTCAGGATGCACAGTCTTCAGCAATACACGACACTAAAATCGCTTTAATAACGGCATCGTCAATATACTCCTGGGTCTCATTGTACTCAGCGGAGGAGGAGGGATAGACGCCGACAAAATCAGTCGAGGGAGTATCGCCACGCCACACTCTAAAGGCAAGATTGACGGCGGGAGGGTTCTCAAACCGAACATATTCGCGTCCTTCATTGGCCCAGCTATAAGATAGGGTGGCATCCCCATAGCTCTCTTCTGCTGTTTGAATCGGAGTGTCGACCCCGACGCCTTGGGCTGTTTGATAAGCTGAATTTTCTGTCATCAAGCCTTGAATAATGGCGTCATCGCTAAAGGTGTCTCCCGCAAAATAGAGGATGTAAAACTGGACGTCTCCAGCTTGCTGTACGGCGATCGCGTCAAAATCAACAATAAATGGGGATTCGATGATGTACTCGACATCAGGCGGTAAGATTTGCTTGAGTTCTCCAAACGTCATTCCTAACTGAGCAAGACCCAAGCCATTTTCAGAAATGAGGAATGCAGGATCAACGACTTCCGCCGAGTCTGGGGTCTCTAATTCTGGTGAGGGAGACGGCTCTATTTGCTCTGTAGCATTTTCAGATTCAGGTGTTTCTGTGTCGTTTAGGGTTCCATCATTATCTGACGATGCGACCCCGCATCCACCTAAACACAAGAGAAAAACGCTGAGAAGGAGGGTGAATCGACGGTTCATGATAAAAAATTTAGTGAATGATGTGATGTCATTTGTGACTGAAAAACAAAACTTCCCAACTTAGACGAGGTTTATTCTTGTTTTTCGTAACGATATAGACGCAACTGATGGGGGAACTTACGATGGAATCTCCTTATCCGAAATTGTAAGAGCCAATTGGTAGATACGGCGACGTGGGAGGTCGGTTTGTTGAGCGAGTTCTCGACTGGCATGAGAACGTGAGAACCCTTGCTCTAATAGATGTGTCAGCTCAGATCGTAAGGCATCGTCCGTTAATTCAAGCGCATGTGTCGTGGCTCCGTCGACAATCAGCGTATATTCTCCCATTGGATTACGAGTCTCGTAGAGAGCGATCGCCTCAGCCACTGATCCACGCCAAAATTCTTCATAGCGTTTGGTGAGTTCTCGTCCCAGGACAATGGGGCGATCGCCCCCCAACACGGCTGCTAAATCTTGAAGGGTTTGAACGACTCGATGGGGAGCTTCATACAGCACGATGGTACGAGTTTCAGGTTTCAAGCTTTCTAAGCGATCGCGTCTCTCTTTTCCTTTGGCTGGCAAGAATCCTTCAAAGACAAAACGATCGGTTTGAAGGCCGGATACGCTCAGAGCTGTTATGGCTGCCGTGGCTCCTGGAATAGGCGTGACAGCAAGATTCGCATCACGACACGCTTTAATTAATTCATACCCCGGATCAGAAATACCGGGCATTCCTGCATCTGTCACGAGAGCAATGGTCTGACCCTGTTCTAATCGGCTAATGATCTCTGGAATGCGGCTGAAGCGATTGTGATCGTGGTAGCTCATTTGAGGCGTGGAAATCTCAAAGTGATTCAGTAACTTTGCGGTATGACGGGTGTCTTCAGCGGCAATGACGGTGACGTTTTTGAGGGTGGCGATCGCCCGAAACGTCATATCCTCTAAATTGCCGATGGGGGTTCCGACAACATACAGCGTTCCTTGGGACAGGGAATCATGAGTCATAGTAAAGTCTTTGGCTTAACGCATTGAGTCGACTCATTCGTAGAGCAGATGTTCCGGATTGTTTCCGTAAGCTCATGTAAATTTAAGTGAATTTAATTATATTTTCCTAAAAATAAAAATTGCAGATACTCATTGAGTTTGCTACTAAACAATCGTGTCTAAGTAGCTTGGCGTTATTAAACTAAAAACTCAAAAACCTGGGGAGCGCCCCAGAATCCCGCCTTAGAATACAAGCCTATCTAAAGCGATTTAATGTCTTCGGCAAAAAAACAATAGCGTGCTGTATACGTGTCATAGCACAGTGAGACATTATGATTGATTCCCAAAAGTTTGTGCTTTTGCTCCAAACGGATCGGTTTCAAGGACTAGTATGGAGAACGGTATTAGACTCTCAGAAAATTTCAGTGATTTGGGAACCTGCTGACACTGACCTGAGAGCTAATCTTGTGCAGATGGAACAGGCGCAGATGCGGCTTCCACATGTGCTCATTTTGGACGTTCATTGCTTGGGGGACAACCCATATGTTTTTTGTCGGTGGTGTAAAGAGTTCTATCCGGCTATCAAGATATTGTTGACGAACCATACACGGCAGGAAGTTTCTCAACCAGAACGAGATTGGGCAATGTATCAAGGCGCAGCGGATCTCGTTTTAGGATTCCAGCAAACCAATTTTGTCGGTAGTGCCATCCTTTGTGTTCGTCGCGTGTTCGAGCTGCTTGAACAGGATGATATGGATGGGGCATTACTCATTCCTGTTTTGCTGAAGCTTGAGCAAGACTATCGTGCTCAAGCGGCTGACGCCACCCTAGCAAACGGACATGGGGTTGACCATGCAACAACAAATCAACATCCTCTTCCTCAGCAGAAATGGAGAGGGCGACCTGTTGTGACGCCAACGCAAAACGGACAATCTCCCAACCATACGCCGTCTAAAGATCAATCAGGTGAAGCAGGACAGCCAAAAGTCCGCCGCCGATATCGCGGTGCCTGGTATTAAGTAGTTAGCCATCAGTAAGTAGATAGACATA
>JBCCWF010000448.1:0-5629 GCA_039194035.1 Cyanobacteria bacterium P01_E01_bin.6
GACTGCTATAGGAACGTCGCATCATCGGCTTGATCTACTGTTGTCGCCTTCTTGTTGAGTTGATGTACTAATTCATCCAGCAAGGGAAGCTGACTGGACACCATTCGAGCTTTGGCTGCGTCTTCGCTAAACCAATCGCCCTGATCGATTTCAGGAAAAGACTGGGTGTGGCCTGATCGTGGTGGCCACTCCATCTCAAACAAGTTACTGGTTAGGGTGCTGGGGTCGCAGTCTCCTTCAAAACCCCAGGCTTTCACGCGTTTGCCTCCAGATTGGCGAATTTCACCTAGCTCGATAAACGGGGCGTTGGGCTGCAGGCCGGTTTCTTCCTCAAATTCACGGCAAGCTGCATCAAAGGCATTTTCCTCGGACCCATATTCCCCCTTGGGAATTCCCCATGCTCCTACATCTTTTTTGGCGAACAGTGGCCCACCAGGATGCACCAGCAATACTTCTAGGTCACCACCACAATATCGATACATTAATAGACCGGCACTTCGTTTCACCATAGAATTGCTGACTTGTAGTTGACGTCATTTAAACCAAAACTCCAAATCCTGTGCTGTCTGCTGTGTGGGCGGCACAGGATTTGAAAGGGTACGTTTCATGATGGCTATTGACTGATTGGAGATTAAATGCGCTGAAGGATTAAATGCGCTGAAGGATGTCTGGTTGTCTTAGCTGTTCCAGCGTCATGCTCCCAGTGCAAAAAAGAACGGTCGTGAGTTCGGCTAACAATATGTCAACTAGCTCGTAAACAGCTGCTTCTGACTCAGAGGCTGCTTTTAAGAATGGATAGGCCATGCCTGCAAGATCGGCTCCAAGGGCGATCGCCACAGCTGCATCCAATCCATTCCGCAGGCCACCAGACGCAATCAGCGGTATGTGGGGAGATAGATGGCGTGTTTGCAAAATGCAGTCCGCAGTGGGAATTCCCCAGTTGCCAAAGGTTTGCCCCAACCGACGTTGCTTTGCATCTTCAGCCCGTTCGCCTTCTACCTTGGCCCAAGACGTGCCGCCAGCACCCGCCACATCAATGGCACTGACGCCTACCTCTAGCAACCGCTTTGCCATCGCCCCAGAAATTCCATTCCCAACTTCTTTTGCGATCACAGGTACCGGAAGTTGATGGCACAGGGTTTCAATTTTGTTGAAGAGTCCCCGGAAGTTTGTGTCGCCTCGCGATTGAACACATTCTTGCAGCGGATTGATATGTAAGACTAGGGCATCGGCCTGTAGCCAGTCCACAGCTTTGCGACACTCATCCAACCCATAGCTGTAATTCAGCTGCACCGCCCCCAGATTCGCCAACAACAGAATATCCGGGGCGATCGCCCGCACATCAAACGTAGACACAACGTCTGGATTCTCGATAGCCACCCGCTGGGAGCCAACGCCCATAGCAATACCGTAGTGTTGGGCAGTCGTCGCTAATCGCTGGTTGATTTGCCGTGCCTGTTCTGTTCCCCCAGTCATCGAGGAAATCAGCAGGGGCGATCGCAGGGATTTGCCAAGAAAGGTTGTTGCTAACTGAACGTCATCCCAATTCAGCTCTGGCATGCAGCAGTGGGTAAAACGATAGCGCTCGAATCCGGTAGAGGTGTGGCGAAACTGCACATCCTCGTCTAAACAGATACGAATATGGTCGGCCTTACGACGTTGGGTCACATCGGCCTGGTCAGAGGACCGTGAGTCATTGGGCTCGGAAATCTGGGCAGAAGAAAAAGGTGAAGACGTCACAAGTTTCAGAGATGAAGGATTAAATACAAATTCTCCTTAAGTTTAGAGAAAGGCTAAAGTCTTGCCAAAAACAAAACGGACTGGGCTAGGCTAAGTACGACAATTTGGGGGATGTTGGGATCATGGTTGCAAGCACAGACGTAGAGCATCAGAATCAACAACACATCGATTGGAAAAAGCTGCAAAATGGTTCAGACATTCGAGGGGTTGCCATGGATGGCGTTCCAGGGGAAGCCATTAACCTGACTCCGGCGATCGCCCAAACCCTTGGCAAAGCATTCGCCTATTGGTTGGCGCAAACCCTCGACAAAAGCCTATCTGAACTCACCATTTCCATCGGACGCGATAGCCGACTGTCTGGCCCTGAGCTATTGCAAGCTGTTGCAGCCGGCATGACCAGCGTCGGGGTCAATGTTTACAACGTTGGCATGGCTTCCACTCCCGCGATGTTCATGAGCACTGTCAGTGCTGAGATTCACTGCGACGGAGCCATCATGATGACGGCCAGCCATTTACCCTTCAACCGAAATGGCCTCAAATTTTTTACGGCTCAAGGGGGACTCGGGAAACCTGATATTGCTAGCATCCTAGCCTTGGCTGAAGCAAACGAATTGCAAGCTGCTTCTACAGCAGGCACCATCACTGATTACGACTTCATCTCGGTTTATGCCGATACCTTGACCGACGCCATCCGACAGGGCGTCAATCATCCGACCCACTATGGCCAGCCGTTGACGGGACTCCATATCATTGTCGATGCGGGGAACGGTGCAGGAGGCTTCTACGCTCATCAGGTCTTAGAACCTCTAGGGGCAACTACCACAGGCAGTCAATTTCTAGATCCTGACGGCACCTTTCCCAACCATGTCCCTAATCCTGAAAATAAAGAGGCCATGGCCTCCATCTGCCAAGCTGTTCTTGAGCACAAACCCGATTTTGGCATCATTTTTGATACCGATGTTGATCGGGGTGCTGCCGTCGATGATCAGGGCAACGAACTGAATCGGAACCGTTTGATTGCACTTATCTCTGCCATTGTGCTGCGAGAGCATCCAGGTTCCACGGTGGTAACGGATTCCATCACCTCTGATGGCCTCACTCAGTTCATTGAGCACGATCTCAACGGCGTCCATCATCGGTTCAAGCGTGGCTACAAGAACGTGATTAACGAAGCCGTTCGATTGAATCAAGACGGTCAGGAATCGTGGTTGGCGATCGAAACCTCCGGCCACGGAGCCATGAGGGAGAATTATTTTTTGGATGATGGAGCCTACCTAGTCAGCAAATTGGTGATTGAGCTAGCGAAATCAAAGCTTCAGGGTCAGTCTCTTTCAGATTTGATCGCCCCGCTAAAAGAGCCAAAAGAAAGCGAAGAAATCCGCATTAAAATTCAAACGGATGATTTCAAGAGCTATGGCAATCAGGTGATTGAGCAACTCACGGTAGTTGCCTCTGCGCAAGATGATTGGGCGATCGTGCCCAATAACTATGAAGGGGTACGCGTCTCTTGTCAGTCTGCCCAAGAAGACGGATGGTTTCTGCTGCGTCTATCGCTCCATGATCCAGTCATTCCCCTCAACATTGAGTCAAATGTGGCTGGGGGGGTGTCTCTGATCAGGAGTCGACTGATCGAGTTCTTCAAATCCTTTGAGCTTCTTGATCGATCTGTATTTCACGATTTGGCAACGGTTACAGAGAAATAAGGGTGACATCCCTTTAGTTTTCTGGGGACGATGTGGTCGTGTCAAGTTGGTCAATGAACCGTTTGATGGTGTTGATGTAGCGATCGCCCGCAACCCATACAAGGTCATTGTGGCCGGCTCCTTCTATCCAGAGCGCTTCCTTAGGGGCTAATGCGTGTTCAAACAGGGTTTCCCCGTGCCAGAGAGGAATCGTTTGATCGGCTGTGCCGTGAATGATTAGCACCGGACAGCCGATATCATCTACCTTACGAAGGTTATGAAATTTGTCGAACGGCAAAATAGGAAACGGAATAACAGTACGAAAGGCCGTAGTGAAGGTACTCTCAAGAATCAGACCAGCAACAGGTTCACGGGCGGCTAAATCCACCGATGGTCCCCCTCCAACCGATCGCCCATGGAGAATGATGCGCTCTGGGACGACGCCCCTTTCCTCAGTCAAGTACTGATAAGCGGCGTCAATATCTGCATAGGCACCCTGCTCACTCGCCTGTCCATCGCTGGTGCCATACCCCTGATAGTCGTAGGCAAAGACAACCACCCCTGCCTGAGTAAGCGTATCTAAGACAGGGCGGATTAAGCCAAGGTCTTCTGCATTGCCGTGGCTGTAGAGCAGCACATACGGCATCTCCGGAGAGATATTGGGCACGTTGATAGTTCCTTGCTCTGAGTCCGTGAGGTCCGAGAAGGACATGGTTTCTGGAGCGATCATCAGGGCAGACAGATGGCGATCGCCCGTGGTTGGAATTTTGAGAATATCAGGTGTATCCGCATAACTAGATTCAGGGGGCACAAAGATCATGCTGTCGGCTCTGAAAAACACATACGCAGCAAAGATGCCGTAAATCAACAGTGATGAGCGCACGAGCCGAGCCAATGAAAAATCGCCAACGAGCCAGCGGTGAACGACTTTGCTGTTTGATTTGTGATTCATGGTAATTTGTCGCTGTTCATCACTCAGCAATGGGAATGAGGTACGAGCAACGCTCGTCGCAGCACCTGTATTAAGGAAGATTGTTGTTTATTCCTAAATAACAATCTTCCTGCGCTAAATTTTGAGGTAACGTTTACGGATAGCTTTCCCAGGCTCTTTCCCCCTAGAGTCATGCAAGCTTAAGTTTTTTTGTCCACGATGTAAGCACGATTGTTGTTATGAGGATCCTATGGAATTGGAATACCCTGATAACCTGAAATACTATGATTCTCACGAATATGTGTTGCTAGAAGGAGATGTTGCAAAGATTGGCATCACCGCATTTGCCATCGATGAGCTTGGCGACATTGTGTTTTTGGAATTACCGGAGGTTGGCGACGAGGTCGAAAAAGGTGAATCTTTCGGTACTGTTGAATCGGTGAAAGCAGTTGAAGACCTAGTTTCTCCTGTTTCAGGCCCTGTAATCGAACGCAACGAAGCACTGATCGAGTCTCCAGAAAATCTCTCGGATGATCCCTATGATGAGGGATGGCTCGTTAAGGTGGAAGTCAAAGATTCTGATGATCTCAATGATGCTCTATCGTCTGATGAATATCAGACAAGTGTAGAAGGCACCGATGATGATGACGCAGATGATACAGAGGATTAGGGATCTGCACATAAAAAAGATACCCAATAGAGGGGCGGCGGGTGTAGCTCGCCGCCCCTCTATTGGTACTTTATTTTCTAGCAAGTCCCTTAGCTCTCAATAGGTGTAGCGAATAAAAGAGAAATGTCGTGACAGTTTCAGTACTGCCACGACATTTTCCTCATTAATATGGCCACAGCTAGGCTTATACCTTAAGCTGGGAAGAATTTAGCAGGATTTTGGGGTGCTCCGCGCCCCAAAATCCCGCCTTAAACGACAAGCCCACAGCTACAGCTTTGGAGTCGTATGGTGCATGCCGTTTTGCTTAAGCAAATACCTTTGGCGTGAAAGACCCGTGGAGTCCATAAGGAACGTGATGTTTTAGACCCAGTCGGGCGATCGCCCCTCGATTGAGGTCGCGAGCATCCAGTATCACCACTTCTGAGCGCGCTCGCTCTGCATTGTAGACCATCACCATCAGCCATCCGTCATCTTCCGCCACATTATCGGGCTGACTTGACCCATGAGAACGGGGTACAAAGACAGGTTCGCTAATGAAGCCTCTCGGAGCCGCGCTCCACAGTTGGCGATCGCCTGTTTCTAAGTCCACTTTCCAAATTGCCTGCA
>JBCCWF010000449.1:0-5616 GCA_039194035.1 Cyanobacteria bacterium P01_E01_bin.6
CAGAGCCAGAGTCTCTGAGTGGCATTCCCAGCGAGACGCTAGGAACGAGAATCCGCATCCCTCAAAACAAAAATGGCAGAGTCCTAGGTTACATTGGCTTCACATCCGCATAACAGTGTTCCTGAACGAACAAACTTGCTAGAAAAAAAGGTACCAATAGAGGGGCGGCGGGCTTAGCTCGCCGCCCCTCTATTGGTACCTTTTTTATTTGCAGATCCCTAACGACACTCAACGACGGTTTTGAGACATCTTAATGAGTTGTACCAACTGCAAGACAGCGTAAAGTGCTGTCGCAACATAAGTCCAGGCAGCAGCCTGCAAAACAGCTCGTGCACCCTTCTGTTCGTCTCCTTGAAGGATGCCCAGCTCATCCGTTAACTTCAGGGCACGACTGGAGGCATCAAATTCTACCGGTAGCGTCACCACGTGAAAGAGAATAACAGCGACAAATAAAATGATGCCGATATTGATTAACCCAGAAAACGCATTAAAGAAAATACCCGCCATCACTAAGATCGGGCCAAGTTGAGAGCCAAGATTTGCGGCTGGCACCAAGGTCGCACGAATATTCATGAAATTGTAGCCGTGCTTATCTTGCAAGACATGACCACATTCATGGGCAGCGACTGCAGCTGCAGCTAGAGAATTTGAGCCGTAAATACCTTGGGAGAGACGCACAGCCTTCGCACCTGGATCATAGTGATCGGTGAGTTCGCCTGCAACTTGCTCGACACTGACGTCTTGAATACCCATTTTGCTCAAAATCGTTTGAGCCACCTGTGCTCCAGTCATTCCCATGCTAGATGGAATCTGAGCATACTTACGATAGGTTCCTTTAATCTGGCTCTGAGCCCAGAACATGAGGAGCATACCAGGAATGAGAATAAGGTAGGACGGATGGAAAAACATAGTTGGAGACTCCTCCTGAACGCAGGTGCAAGATGAAACAGCAATAACGAAGCGGACATTGCTAGGCGAGTTGATCAACTGTGCATAGAGCGTTATGCCAACTCACTCTTCACATGTCACTATCTATCATCACGTGCATTCTTTTATTAAGACAACGAATCACATAGTTTGTTAATTGTTGCAACAAGATCACCATTAATTTTCAGCTTGTAAGGAAAGATAAAATCTTAGAAGAAAGTGTGTGAGTTCTGCTTGGCCATTTAGGTGCGCTGGGAACAGGGATGTTGCAGATCACTGCAAAACATTTGGCTCATGACTGGCTTTACTTCCCAAATCAGCCAACTTCGCCAAACGGGTTGAGTCTGTTCGCAGCTCATCAACTGGCGGATTGTCCTGAAACGAACAAACTGTGGATAGGATTTAGGAGAAAGAACATTGACATACCTCACTCTTTTGGCCGCTGCTACCCCAACAACAGTTGTCTGGAACACCAATGTTGCCATTGTGATGATCACCTGTAACATTTTGGCGATCGCCATTGGAAAACTAACGATTCAGAAGCCTAGTGAAGGCCCTGAACTCCCGATGTCTCCCTTCTTTGGGGGAATGGGACTTCCTGCTCTGTTGGGTGTGACCAGCTTAGGCCACATCATTGGTGCTGGAGTCATTCTGGGATTGGCAAATGCTGGCGCGCTCTAATTAGCGTGTGCTGAGTCTATGCTGTGCCAACTTGGCACGAATCGATAACAATCAATCAATAGCCTTGAGGTGCTTTCTTTTGATGAAATCTCAGGGCTATTTTTTTGGTTCATGCCAATGGTCTGTCGTTGTATAGCAATATGCAACCGCGTCAAGTATAAAAACGGTGATGTGGGGCGCGCCGCGTCCCGCATCACCGTACTGAATCAACTCGCACAGCGCTATAGGTGATGGTCTCGCTCCTTCTAATCCCACATCTGAATGTGATAGCGATATCCCTGCTCCGTCAAAAAAAGTTGGCGATGCTGGGCAAATTCTTCCTCACAAGTTCTTAACGACACTAGCGTGTAGAACTGAGCGCTTCGCCCATCCCGTTTTGGTCGTAAAATTCGTCCCAGTCGCTGAGCTTCTTCTTGGCGTGAGCCGTACTTACCCGATACTTGAATCAACACATCGGCATCTGGCAAGTCCAGCGCAAAATTTCCCACCCGTGACATAATCAGTCCGGCAATCTCTCCACTGCGGAAGGCGGCATAGAGGCGATCGCGCTCTGCTTGCTTCGTCTTACCAGTAATGACCGGGAAGGCTACCTGTTGGGCGATCGCCTTGAGCTGATCCAGATACTCGCCAATGATCAAGATGCGATGACCTGCCTCTTTTTTTAGTAGGTTCTGGATCACCTCTAATTTTCGGGGATTTTCTGCTGCGATGCGAAACTGGTAGCGTCGTCCGGCAGTGGCATACTCCATCTGCCGTTCGTCTGTCTGGGCAACTCGAATTTCGGTACATTCCGCTGCGGCAATAAATCCTTGACCTTCGAGTTCTCGCCACGGTACGTCATAGCGCTTGGGGCCAATAAGCGTAAACACATCCCCTTCCCGACCATCTTCCCGAATCAAGGTAGCAGTCAGTCCCAGGCGACGTCGGGCCTGTAGTTGAGCCGTAATACGAAAGACAGGTGCAGGTAAAAGATGCACTTCATCATAAATAATCAGGCCCCAGGATTGTTCGTCAAACAACCCCAGATGGAGAAAGTCATCGTCTTGGCTAGCACGATAAGTGAGGATTTGATAGGTGGCTAGCGTGACAGAACCGGTGGCTTTGTGTTGACCGCTATATTCAGCAATATGTTCCTCGGTAAGACTGGTTTTGTCCAGCAATTCCCGCTGCCATTGGCGCACTGACGTGAGGCTGCTGGTGAGAATCAGGGTTTTCTGCTGAATGGCCGCCATGGCCGCCATGCCGACCATGGTTTTTCCAGCACCGCAGGGCAACACAATCACGCCGCTGCCTCCTTTTGCCTGACCCGATTGATAAAACAAATCAGCTGCTGTTTTCTGGTAGTTTCGCAATTGAAACGGCTCGCCTGTTTGAGTCGTCGTCAAAAGGGCGAGTTCCAGATCATCTCCAGAAAGATATCCCGCTAAATCTTCTGCCGGATAACCTGCTGTGAGCAGGGCTTGTTTGAGACGACCCCGATTGCCCAGGGCGATCGCAAACATCGTGGGTGACAACCGTTCCCCCATCAGTGGCCCCACCTGTTCATGGCGATGCAATAATTCTGCCAAAGGTGCATCAACCACATCCAGAATCAAATCAGCGTCAGGATTGGCAGCAGTTTTAACACCACCCGGTTTGAGTGTGGTCAACCCATACCGTTGCCCCAAGGCTTCCAGCTCCTGAGCTACCGATTCCGGCATGGGATATTTGGCATGATCTTGCAACGCCGCAACCATATCTGTCACGGGCATTCCTGCCGCACGGGCATTCCAAATGCTGAGAGAACTGAGACGATAGGTGTGAATATGTTCCGGACTTTTGACCAGTTCTGCAAACGGGGCGATCGCCCCTTGAGCATCCTCAGCGCTGGGCGCATGGACATCTAAGAGAACCGTGCGATCGCTTTGAATGATCAGGGCATTGTCAGGAGAATAGCTCATGGTGTTTTATGCGTTATCCCTTTGCCATTGGCAGCGTGTAGCCCACCTTACGGAGGCCATTCCGAAAGCGGGTTTCCTGCTCCAGTGGCACGACTAAATGCTTGTCCCCGGCGAGCTGGCAATACTTCTTGGTGCGAGAGTCGTTGGCAATCAGTGCGGCCAAGGTGGCATCGGTACATTCAATCAACCGAGCAACCCCTTTGTCTTGAAGGCTAGCGGAGCGATCGCGGCAATCCTTAAAAAACTGCTGGACGGTTTTGGGCAAAGCTTCAGCACTCGCTTGGGTCAAAAAGTCGAGAAATTCTTTGAGGGAATGTCCGGCCTCAGCCGCCTTGAGTGCGACCTTGCGATCAAGCTTCCATACGGCATCACTGGTTTGGGTGGTGAAGGTATCCATCATCAATCGTTCGGCTGGCCCTAAGGGTGCCCCTGTCATGACAATATCGAGATTAGGCAAGACCCGAAGCGTACTGTCGGTGGTGATGGGGGCAGCGGTATAGGCGGCGTCCAGCCCCAGACAAAAGGCTCCTAAGGAATTGATGCGAAAGGATAAGAGGCCGTCATAACGACTTAGAAACGAGAGATCATCGGTGCCCCAAAGATCATTGAAATCATCTCTCGGCACATCATAGGGAGGCATATAGGCGATATCCACTAGCCCCAAGGTCGCGGCGTATTCGAACAGCAGACATTTCATGTAGGTATCTTGCAAAATACTCCAACGACCACCTGCGTTATAAAGATTGCCATAGCCGGATTCCAAAATGTAGAGATTTTCAGGGTAGCGACTGACCTCAAAGGTTTCGTTGTTGGCAATCATGTAGCGCTTGAGATCGTCAACGGTGACCCATTCCCCAACAGGACACAGCAACAGCCCCTGGACAATTTGGCTGCGACGACCACTAACAGCCGTTAAGCCTCGCTTCCCTTTCCCTGTCTGGCCTTTGATATTATCTACCCGACGCAATTCATCTAAAAGAGTGGTTTTCATCCACTTTTTCCAGACGGCCTTGATGGTTGTAGCGGCAGCGTCCGTCATGGCTTTTTGACCTGCTTTGGTGAGCTGGAGCTTTTTGCCAACCAAACTTGCCAATCCTCCGGCCTGCAAGAGCATCACCCAGGCAAAGGGCTTAATCTCACCAATGGGATCATGGTAGGTATCGTCCGGCTCATCAGCGTCACTGTAATAGTCACCGCCTTGCAGCAAAGGGGCGATCGCCGTCAGGGTTGCTTTACTGGGCATGAAGGTTTTGTCACTGACACTCACCTTGCCGAGATGAATCAACCGCAGCACGGCCACTAAATCCCGTTGAGCCAATTGTTCAGTAGGACAATACCTCACAGACACGTCCTCCGTCACGGTGACCTTCCGGCGGTTTTTATAATCGATGCGATGATAGGCGACTTGAACGGTTTGAGGGATTTCTGTTGTGCTTTTGATCGTGAATGTCTTGGGCTTAGGGACGAACGCTTTGAGTTTGGCCTGGAGATCCTGCGGCATGAGCACTGATTGAGAGTACGTGCCGGTTGGATGAAAAAACAAATCCAGCTTGGCAGCAGGTTTGTTGTAGCCGTAGATATAACTGGACGAGCGACTGCTCCAATCTGGATAACTGCTATATTTGGCCTGAAATTGTTCAGGATAATAGTGTCCATCCGTGAGGTAAACAGCTTCGGCAACGGCAGCTTGTTGTAAAGTATCCAGGTCATTCCAAAGTTTTTTCAGTCCCGACCCCAGGAGGTAAGCGGCGATCGCCTTCACTAAGTCTGCTTTGCGCGTGAGTTTTTCGCGAATCGGCAACAGAGCAAGGAGCTTCCTGAGCACATCTACGGTACGGACGTTTAAGCCTTCTTGGATGGTGTTGAGGACGAGCAAATCAGAAGAAGCCATAGACCAGACGTATTTCGGCTAAACAATGCAATTGTCATTTTGATTATCCTAGTGCAGAATTCCGGCAATCACTAGAGAGCAACAGTGGGCGATCGCCTTAACGTCACCCGGATGATGGAAAAACGACCTGCGGCAGTCGGATTGACCATCCAGTCGCTGCATTTATGTCGCTGTGCG
>JBCCWF010000450.1:0-5610 GCA_039194035.1 Cyanobacteria bacterium P01_E01_bin.6
TGAAAACTCTCATAGAAAACAGTGAGGACAGCAATTTATTCCCATCAAATATTCATGAGCTTGCATTAGAAAGAGCTGAGAAGTACTTCATAGATCTAAGCCCGAGAAACGTCAGAGAAAGGCTAAAAATGGCCTTTCGACACGGCTATGTTCAGCGTCATAAAACGGGAGTTCATCGCAAACCCTACGCCTACTCAATAAGTGAAAAGGGGATGGAAAAGGTGACCAAATATGAGGCGAAACTCAATGAGGCGAAGGAGGAAGCGGCATGAGTCATTCCATAGAGCAGTTATTGACTGATGAGTTCAAGAAAAAATATCCGCAAATCTATCAAAACCTTCTTCACCAACAGAAGGAACAAAAGGATAGGCAGGAACAAGAGGAAAGTAATGCTTCAAAAATGAAGCATTCACCACCAGAAGTAACGGTTATTTCTTAGTAACAAAAACCCCGCGACACCAAGTGAGGGCGATCGCAGGGCGAGGGATTTTCAAAAAGAAGGAAAACATTTGAAAGCACAGGGTGAATCCAGTAACAACGAAGCCAATAGCCTGCCTACAACACCAATAAAAGTGAAATAAGATTGATGCTACTTCTATTACGAGAACAAGTAAAAAACAGCGACGGAAAAGTCGTTTGCAAAAACTACGAAATAGCTCAAGAGATTTTAGAGGACTTTCTCGAAGCAAATCAGCCAATTACTATATATATTGGCCCACACTACTATGCTCGTGTTGCTGGCAAGCAGCCTCAAGCCACTTCAACTCGTCCCCATTAATGAAATAACAATCCATCAATCGGTTGATTCCAGCAGCGATCGCAGGGTATGAAGAAAGCATGGATTCAGCAGATACTTGTTGTCTATTCAAGTACCTGTTGATAATTAATTTACTTTGATCTCTTTTGGCGCTAGTTTTCTCGATAAAAAAATCAATACCTGAATTGTCCAAAGTATGACCATGTCGCTGAAGAACATGATCAATCATTACATGTACAGGGAATCCGTCACTCTTTAGCCAGACAATGGCTCGAAGCGCCCTGACTGGCTCGATTCCAATTGAAATATCATCAAGGTCTTTTTCTTCAGCAGAGTAATCGGATCCCCTTTCGACAAGATTTCGCAATTCATTTGGCGATCTGCCTTGATGATCAACCTTGGCAAATGATTCATACATGTCATTCCTGATGCGTCGCGTAAAAGTAGTTTTTTTCCAGCGACTAATTCTAGACACGAAAACTTCGTTGCCCATCTCACGGCATAACTCGCGCAATGATCTAGGTTGTGGATTGAGCCTTAGCTCTTCAACCAATGCGAGTAAGCGTTCTTGGTAACCATCGGGCAATGCACCCTCGAAATTCTCAGACCCTTCTTCCATCTCTTCAGGCTCTTCTTCCATTACGTTTCCATCACGAAAAAAGGTGGAACAATTCCTTCAAATCCCGTCACCTTTTCGATGGTAAGAGCGGTTTTTAAGCTAACCGTTTCGGTTCCACCCCTTGCTATTTTGGCCAGCCCAAACCTGCTCAATCCAACCTGGTCTGCAACATACTGCATAGAAGCGCCTTTTGCTTTGCCATGCTTTAGTGCTTGCTGAATTTTTTTGTGATCTATCTCAACAGGAATAATTAGTTTCATCGTTAACTAGTGGTCACCACTTCATCTACAAAACAATATAGCTCAAAGGCATGGAAAGCCCCAAGCCATTGATAATCTTGGTCATGTCTGTTGCTGAATAAGTCGGTTTTGTCAATCGCCTGATTGTTTGTTCAATCTTCTGGACAATAGCGCTGTCAGCCCATAGCCTGAATTCATCCGGTGGCTGATATAGATCTATCAACCCAATCGGGCTACCAGGTGGAAGATTATCGGAGCGATCGCCCACTACGGATTTCCATTGCCAAATGTTGGATGGCCTAAACTCTGAAACGCTCGGCAATGGGTATGCCTGTTGCCATTTTTTTGGCTGTTTGGCGTGTTTACCCTCAAACCACTGATAAAGCGCATCAATGTTTCTTACCCTTGGCTCATGACCATTAATGTCCATCCAGGTAATGCCGTCAGATACAAGACCTTGCCAATCCGTATCAATGGTCAGTAAATTAATGCTCTCCCAGGTCGATCGAATTGGACGACGATGATACACAGCACAGAACAAAGCGGCTATATCATCTGCCTCGTAGCCAGTGAATTCAATAGTTTGAAAGTTTAATTCTCTAACGATATCCAGAACAAGACTAACTTCGTGAGAGGACGGCGAGCGATTTCCTTTATATGTTGGCAATATGCGCGATCGCCAATAGGGTTTCGAGTCCATTGCCCAGATACAATGACATTCTTGGGCGTCAGCAAAGTATGGAATCATGCCCAGCGCATTTATCCAGTGAAGACTGGCTTTCACGTAAAGCTCTCGTTCTTCATCAGAAAGTGTGTACTGACAAAGTCGGCTGCACATCAAGTGAGCAACGACAGAAGTGTCTATGATGAATAGCTTCACGAGACAAAAACCTCAAACGGCTTGACAGGAATGTGACCATGCTCAGCATTAGTATTGATGTGATCAGCTAAGTGCTCAGAACCAGCCTTAAACGCAAGTCTCCAGGCTTGCTCGGTACACAGTTTGAACTGAGTAACGTCAGGTTCGGTCACGAGCCATGTTAGACAAGCGTCGTGGTGATCGACTTCCATGAGTTGCGCTGTTAATTCGTATTCCAAAATGAAAGCCCGCATGCAGACGAGAAACGTGTGAATCAAATCTGTCTTCACAGAATCAATCAACCATTGACGCCTCGCTGACGCCTCAAGCATAGTGGCCCACTCGGAATCAATAGCCTCGCTAATGCGCCATCCGAGTAGTGGCGATCGAGTGTGGGATTGATGAGCAAAATAATTGAGAGACGCTTCAATCTGTGAATTGAACTCGTTATATTTTTGGTAAATTTCATCTGCAAGAGCAATTGGTACTGCCTTTAGCTCATCTCGATCGAGACCTCTAACTAATAAGTGCTGAACTTCAAGTGGAATGCCTGAAATTTTTGTCTTGGAGCCTGAAACAGAAGATGCTAACCACTGAGCAACAATTACATCGAAATGGGCCCCGCATGAATTCAGGAAGCGACCTGGGGACGTAAAAACTTTTTCGCAGCCAGGCATAGAATCGGTTGATAACTGATATCCACTAGGCCCGTGGTGAAGACAACCCATCGAATGTACGCCTGCAACACTCATATAAACTCCAGGTATTGGCTGAAGGATATAA
Organism: Cyanobacteria bacterium P01_E01_bin.6; assembly: GCA_039194035.1. Lineage (GTDB taxonomy): Bacteria > Cyanobacteriota > Cyanobacteriia > CAKZMO01 > CAKZMO01 > JBCCWF01. The sequence goes on from JBCCWF010000450.1 coordinate 3,258, forward strand.
GCATCGTTGTAATCTAAAGCTTTGAAGTTTGCGCTGAGTCCATTGCAAAAAAACTTCTGGAATGCATCCGTATTCATTGCAAGCGACTTCAGGCAACCAGAAAAGACATGCTGCTTGTACAGCCGTTGAATTGGAGTAGACGTTAATGGTTTGCCACTGGAGTTTAGTAGAGGTTCTCCATTGGCGCACCACTGTCGATTCTTCCATTCAATCAGATGCCCTTTCCAAGTCAGCCGGAGTAGTTGAATCACTGTTCGAGAATTTGTTGACCATCCATCTTTCTTGAGTTGAGTCAACCACTTCAATTCACCCTTGTTGGGGCCAGACTTGTATTCAGTCCAATCCAATTCAGGATAATCATCCTGTTTCGCATCAAACGCAATCATAGCTAGCTGATGCTCAACCTCGCCCTTCGTAATGCGAATAAACTCCTCATCTAAATGGCGCATTTTCTCTGGAGATTCTGTGATGCATCGCATGTTGGATATTTCGTGGAGTCCAACCCAGCTGACTAAATCCGGAATTAATTGCTTGGTCGATAGTCCCCACAGATACTGAAACACTTGATAGGTCGTATGAACATCTTGGGCGCAGTATTGCCCTAAAGATGTCGGACTCAAATCTTGAAAAGTTGCCAGCAACTGAGATGCTTCAGCGACAAGTTCACCATAGGTCAATATATTCTTGTCAAGCTTCTGTTGAATGCTCAATGGCAATTTGGATCGAACGTGCTCAACCATTCCACTCATATCCCATCTCTCAAGGGATGAGCGAACACTCTTATCTATGGTTTTACCCAGTATCTCGTAAGCCAAATCCTTCAAGCTCAGCATTGTGGCATGGTTGTACCACTGTGGAGCGCCCTTGCTTCGCCTGACGTTGGAATCTAGTTGCTTGTAAAGAGGAATCTGTGATGCATCCATGCCCATCCATGCACGAGCTAAGTCCATCGTGTCTATGAATAATGTTCGCTCGGTATTCAAGTCGTACTCACAACTCAGGTATCTTGCGTCATAAGCTCTAACGTTGTGGCCCACTACAATGCGCCCAGATGGAAAGGGTATTGTTTCAGGCAGTCCTATCCCATCCCAGCGCCATGCATACCAGGTTGTCGCACTCATGGCGATCGCCAGTACGGGACGCCAATGGCCATCAGGTGATTCACGCTGGGATTCGATGTCCAATGCCATGCATTTCGGCAGTTCAACCCAATCGCACTGTTCCCACTGATCACCTTGGCGGTCATATTTGCTCCATCCGCCAGGCAGCTTCCACGACTGTGGCACATAGCCAGGCTCACAAGATTGAAAGTGATTAAGATGCTGAGGTGCTTTCAACATCTCATTCCACAAAGTTGAGGCGATTTTATTAACCCATTTCGACATGGACGAACAGGAAGAGTAAGGCAAATCTGCAATGGAAGGTATGAATTGAGCGGGTTTGTAGTTCATGGCTTAACCCCCAAACTCTCTCATTGACTGATCCGCTTTAGCCTCAAATCCATTCACAATCAATGAGCATAACTTCAGCAACGCCCGATCGTCGTATCGAGAACGATAAAGCAACGCACTCAAATCAGTAGTAGGCGAAGCGATGAAAACCACGTCTTTTAAAGTAGCTAAGCAAGCTTCCTTGTTGGCCTGAATCCACCCCTGAGCACCGGATATGACCGTACTGGCAAACCCCCAAAGATTAATAGTGTCTTCTGGTAATTCGCTAGATTTAGCATCAAAAACTTCAGATAACGGATGAATAAATCCATCCGTTCGCTCAATTCCCATTCCACTTAAAGAATCATTCCCTCTCCCAAACAGTTCTCGCTCTGGAACACCATGAATTGAAAGAACTTGTACAGCCTGAGATGTTATTGCCATGCCTTCATCGCAAACTCTAAGGTGATCCTCTAATCGAAGTCCTGACGATTCCAATACATCGGCAATCACCTCAATCGCCTTAGCGTAAAATTCATTTTTCATGTCGCTTGGCATGACATCAGTTAATTGATTACAAATGTCTGGCACTTGCTCAATTACACGCCGCATCGCTTCGTCAGCAATATCCGCTCCTCGTCGTAACTTAACCTTGCGGATTCCACTACAAAAAGCATGAACATCGCCACGCTTGGCAGAGGGAATTAAGCGTTTAACAGCAGCTTCAATTTTCAATTCACTATTGTTACTTGCGAATCCTTTAGACATAATTTATTCGACTCCTAAGTCAAAAATACTCATTGCTTCCTTTTCCCAGAGTTATCGCAGCGTTGGGAACTCAGACCTATCGGCAGGGAATGGCCAATCTCGCTTTTTAAGGTAATATCTCTTGCCTCTGCCAATGCCCTGATCAACACAATCAA
>JBCCWF010000451.1:0-5599 GCA_039194035.1 Cyanobacteria bacterium P01_E01_bin.6
CTGACATGCACCGAATGAATGCCCCCAACACTTCATATAAGACCAAATACGTAGCTAGCCATCATTAAACGGAACCTTCCAAGTCCTGTGCCGCCCGCACAGTAGGCGGCACAGGACTTGGGGTTTTGGTTTTAATGATGTCCAGGTACTTATAAAACCAAACCAAGTTGGGAACTGTCGGTTTCCAACCTAGACAAGGTTTAAATCTCACATAAGTCTCACATAAATCTCGCAGGGTCTAGCATGACGACTAACCACACGGTTCACACCCTCGATTTTTCATCAACCGCTTTTAAGAAAGGTAACAACGCTGACTGGAATGCAGTTATCCCTTGAAGCTGTGCGGTACTCTAGCTCCTACTTCAGACAGCGTTGACTTACATTCTCCCTTCTCATCACCTGCTCACTCACTGGCCTTGTGACTGTGGTTTTCTCGTTTAAAGTCAGACAGCAATCCAAAGACCAACATGGTACTCCATCCATCCATCGGATAGAGCCGCATCACGCGGAGCATGGCTCAGCCCCTCTATCTCGCTCAACTCCGACTCAGCCCCATTGGTTTATTGATTCATACTCAGTGAGAACGTCATACTCAGAGAGAACATCACAACCATCGTCTGCTCGACACCGTGCATCCAGCATCATTATCCATTCTCTGGCAAAGGTTCTGGCGGTTGGCACATTGGCTGTGGGGTGGTTCGGAATTGGGGATCCGGCGATCGCCGCCGAGAAACTCGTGATTCGTCTTGGGCCGATCGAACAAACAGCCGCTGTCGATGATTTAGAAGCCTTTGCCGCAACAGGCACCGTTCCAGATGGGTTAAAGCTCTACGCACCTGTGTTGACCAAAGAGGTTCGTTCCGCGTTATCAAACCAGATGTATCTTGACCCAGACGTCAGTAATCATCTGATGGATGATCTCATTCAATCAGCCTCCGGCAAACGAGTCATCGAACTATTGGATATTGCGGCTCCAGAAAACACACCTGAAGAATTTGAGACTGCTCTGAAAACATCAGCTCAACAGGCAGGCGGTATTAGTCTGATTGGGTTTCTACGTGCTTTTCCCGCCGACACCCTAACGATTGACGCATCCTCGGCGATCGCCCTAGCGTCGCAGTTCAATCTTCCTCAATGGCAAAGCCATGCACTCAATTCTGTGCTGGAGCGAGAGCTAAACATCGAGTCGGATCCAGACGTTCCGTTCTACGCCAACTTTGACCCAACAGCTGAAGGTGTGGAAGCGATTCGACACCAAACTCTCACATTCCAAGATCGAGAGCGCGATCGCACGATTCCCGTCGATCTCTACTGGAGCCGATGGACAACAGGTCCCCTTGTCATTATTTCCCACGGCTTTGGCGCAGATCGTCATTTTCTCAACTATATTGCAACGCACCTGGCGTCCCATGGTTTGACGGTTGCCTCATTGGAACATCCTGGCAGTAATATTGATTGGCTAGCAGGCATTACCTTAGGAGAATCAGGCAGCGGCAGTCTGAGCGAAATCCTTCCAGCCACCGAATTTGTGGATCGCCCCCGAGATGTCAGTTTTCTCCTCGATGAACTCGAACATCTCAACAAGCACGATGGCACCGTGCTCGGAGGTAAACTCAACACGGATAATGTGACGGTGATTGGCCATTCTCTTGGAGGGTACACCGCCTTGGCGCTTGCAGGTGCTGAGATGAACCTAGCCAACCTCCGAGAATTTTGTGACGCTCGCAGCTTGATGGAGCTCTCCCCGGCTGACTGGCTCCAGTGTAGTGCCGTCGATCTCCCCGATGGCGACTACCCACTACGCGATCGCCGCGTCAACCAAATCATTGCCATGAGTCCAGTCATGGGGCGTATTTTTGACGCAGATGGACTTAGTCAGATAACCATTCCCACCATCATCACCTCTGCAAGCCAGGATTCCATTACGCCCTCAGTTCATCAACAACTGCTGCCCTTCAGAGGCTTTTCCAATAGCGATGATCCCCAAAGGCACCGCTTGCTCGTCGCAGTTGGAGCGACTCATCTCAGCATGGGCGATCCGGACAATCTAAATGCAGCCATTACCCAAAGTATCTTCTTAAAGGAACGTCGTTCGGAAGATACGGAATTGATGCGCCGCATGATGCAAGGTCTTGCCTTAGCCTTCGTCAAGCAACAAACACCTGAAGCAGACCTATATCTCCCCTTCCTAAGCTCCGCCTATGTTCAGTCATGGTCTACTGAAACCATTCCACTGCGATTTAATGATCACATCTCTGAAAATTTAGAAAACTGGCTACAGGTTGCGACTGTTCCATTAGAGCGAGTTGTCCTCGCAACCATGCCAAAAAATCCACAAAAAGCTGACCGTACCTCTACGTTCGCTAATATTCCCAACGCATTACATCTATTGCCGTTAGTTCTTTTAATTCCCCCGCCTAACCTTTATCTCGCCATGCTGAGCTACTTGAAACGCAGCGGGAAACAAAAGCAGAAAACTCCAACGCTTTGGTAGTCACATCGTAAAAGAGTCACGCTGTAAGAGATATCCCAAGCATCGTCTCGAGTAGAGAATTGACCAGAGACACGTGATGCCCCTTACGCGTTAAACCATAGGTGTTAAACTAAAAGAGAAGGGGGACAGCATTGCTGTCCCCCTTCTCTTTTGCCAACAAATGTTAGACCAACCAAACACAGACTCCTACCAAAGCGCAGGAATAGGCGCAGGTGCCACAAAAGCGGGAGGCCGAGCAGGCGCTGGCAGAGGCTGACGAAATCCCAAATCTTCAAACTCTCTTGCACCAATTTCAGACAATGGTGTCAGCGTTAAGGATGTTTCATAAGGGCTCACCAAATCAGGCGTACGAACCCGAGGAGTGGTGGAAAATTGCTGCTCAAGGAGTCCGACATAAAGCTCATTAATTGCTTCACCATCCTTAGCAATTTCATTTTCAGTAAACCCAAGCCCAAAGATTGAGGTGAATTGACGAAAAATTGACCTGTTATCGTAAGCATTCTGATCATGGGAGAAGAAGGTATCTTCAAACACTTCATCTACCCTGTCGTATTCGCGGACCCCATCAGGCTCTGCAAAAATAACATCTTGTGCGTGTGAAGCGGTTGGCACAAGGATTGAGCTGAGTGCGATCGCCGCTGTACAAAATAGTGTCTTGCTCATTTTCTTCATTGGTATACTCCTCATAGCCCCACTGAGCTTTAATCTGAAAAATTCATTTGAGCGATAATTCATCATAAAGTCAAATCATAAGAAATGTCGAATATTAAGTAGCTCGATGTTATTAAACTGGAAACCTAAAAACCTGGGGAGCGCTCCGGAGGGGTGCTCCCCAGGTTCTTAACGTGAGTTTATTGATGCCTATCTACTTACCTAAATTCAGATTGCTTTTTTGGGTTCAAGACGTCAACAAATCATCCTCATTTAAAGAAATCTGATTGGACGCGTAGCACTCTCCAAAGGTTTTCGAAGCATCGATAAACTCAGCTCAGGTAAAGATTCAGAAACTTTTTCACCCATCATTTAGGATAACGATAATCGCCTGATGACGCCTAGCTGAAATCTCCTACGCACCCATTCCTGAGTAGTGTCGTAGTCCTTTTCGCCAAAGCAATCGGTTGATCAGGAAAAAGAACCCGATCCACATCAACATCGTGAAAAATCCTCTCGCAATATCCGTCTCAATTCCCAACAATAAACTTGCCGGAAAGTGAATCAAATATGGAAATGGGAGCCATGCGACTACGTCGCGAACAGCAGGAGGAAACACTTCCAATGGAGCGATAATGCCCGACAAAAACAAATAGGGTAAAAACCAGAAATTTTCCACTGCATTGGCTCGTTCTGTCCAAAAAGCTAGCATCGCAAACGTATATTGCATGATGAATCGCAATACAAACGCAAGCTGCAAAACGACCAACGCTAGCAATAAGCGGCTGGGACTTGGAACCCAAAACGCTGAGGGATATGCCAAGAAAAAGATGCCGAGCACCCCAATCACAAATGGCATTCGTGCAAACCGTTCTGCAAAATGAGATGCAAAATGATGCCATGCGGGATCAAGGGGTTGCAGCAGCTTTGGCGAGAGCGTTCCTTCCACCACTTGGCGCTCAAACTCCCAAATGACCCAAACAATGCTGAACTGGCGCGCAAAGAAAACCGCAATAAAATATCGCACAAACTCTAAGGACGACAAGCCAAAGTCTCCTTCGGCAGCAGCCTGAGCCCAAACTCCCATGAGAATCAAGGGCAAACTGCCAGACAAAACCCAGAAAAGAAGCTCAGCTCGATATTCGAGCATATACGCGTAGTAGGTGCTGAGCAGGACAGATGTTAGCCGGAGAGCGCGTTTGCAGAGAATTAACATAGGTACCTGTCATCCGTTGAGCAGCCGAAACAACAGGCTCAGTCGCCATGAGCCATCGTCATGCTACGCCTTTTTACGATACACCGTGGGCTAGCCTATCCAGGCAGCAAAGTCCTGTGCAAAGGAAGACGGCGACAACAAATGAATCCGCTGATCCTGAGTGGCTTGGTGGCGATCGCCCATTGTGTTGTATCCCCAGTCAGCTAGATAGAGAGTGACATGACTCAGTTCAGGGGTGTTTTTGACTGCATCTAGCGTTTTCAATCGATCCTCAACGAACCAGATTTGAGGATTGGTTGAATGTGTGTCTTCGTAACGAGTCGTCAGTTGCCGCAGCGTTTCAGCCTTGGGCTGCCGAACCTCTTTTCCATAAATCTGCTCAGGGGCGATCGCCAACTGCTCCTGTTGCAGCAACTGATGAATAAATCTGCCCTCTTTGGTGCTGATGATAAAACACTGATCAACGTCATCCAAGCAGTGACGTAATCGCTCAATCACACCTGGATAAAATCGATGTTGAGCCAGCCAGCCAGCCATATCCGATTGAATCCATTCATCCCTCACCCCATCAACAGCCCGTGCTAATTGTACCGGGTCAAGCCCTTCTGCCTCGATCCGTCGATGGGCGATCGCCTGCCAATCCGTCAAAATTTCGGCATTTGTGACCCCCAGAAGGAGCGATCGCAACAGCATTGGCATCTCCCACCCGGTCTCAATCACAGGCCGCAGAGGGTAAAATCGCTCCGCAAGGCCATCGGGCGGCTTCTGCGGTGTTGGATTCCAAATTTGGCAATAAGCTTTCCATGCCGTTTGAAAATATTCAACTAAGCCATCGCAAATGACACCATCAAAGTCAAACGCTAGAATGTCAGGCCGATTCATGAATTCCCTCGCAACACACTCATCATCACCACAACAAACCGTACCGCACCCTCATAAACCATCACCGAAAGGTTCGATAATTCCTTTCCAACCGTCATGATTCAAAGCCCTGCTTCATCTGGATCTAATGCTTCATCTGGATCTGAATTTATACACGGCTTGGCAACGTTTACAGAGGAACCAGGATTTGGGGCGCGCAACGCGCGCCCCAAATCCTCATTTCTTGGCATTGCTCATTTCTTGGCATTGCTCATTTCTTGGCATTGCTCATTTCTTGGCATTGCTCATTTCTTGGCATTGCTCATTTCTTGGCATTGCTCATTTCTTGGCATTGCTCATTTCTTGGCATTGCTCAA
>JBCCWF010000452.1:0-5597 GCA_039194035.1 Cyanobacteria bacterium P01_E01_bin.6
AATTTGAGGGTCAGCACCGGATTGTTCGATATCTCCCGTAAACCCAAAGGTATTCATTCGGCGTTTACAGTCACGGATATCATCTGATACGAGTAGACCCCGAGACTCTAAAATGTCCCAGTTATTGCTTCTCAAGACGCATCCAGGCTGCATGAGTGGTTGAGAGATAAATACTTTGAACGGGTTCAGGGTGACAAAAGCACGTAGGTCGATGGCGATCGCCCCAGCGCCAAACTGAGCACAAATCTCTGGATTTGCTACGCTCTCTTCGATAACGACACGAGACGCAACGCTCTCATTGGAAAAGTTTGCAGAATACCCAAAGAAAGCCCCAACTGCAATGCCAATGATCAGTACAGATCCGATCATTGCCGCTTTTGTGGAGTCAAACCATGAACCAGATGAATTTTTCAAACCATTCCCTCTAGGCGATTCAGGATAGCGGTCATCATAGCTAGATGGTCGTTGAGGCAGCCTCTTAGGTCGTCGCTTCATAAATTGTGCTTCTTAAAAAATGGATTGCTTCTTCTCAATCAATGGAACCCAGGGTTGATTGAAGAATGATAGTCCTTGAGGGAGATGTCGTTCTTCAATCACGCTCTAACGTTGAGTAAACAGTTAACCATATCTACTAGGATAAATCGTCTCTTTACGAAATGACATTGTGATCTGCCATATAACCTAATTAAAGATAAGTAGATGGCCATAATGAAACGTATTCTTCCAAACCTTGTGCCGCACGCTGCGCGTGCGGCACAAGGTTTGGGGTTTTGGTTTTAATTACGTCCAGGCACTTACACGGGTGGGTGTTCAATGCTAAAGACGCGGCTTGTATTTTAAGGCTTAGTTCTGGGGCGCTGAGCGCCCCAGAACTCAGCATTAAAATCTTCCCAGCTGATTAAGTTGTAAACCCAAAGACGGAAGTTGAAATTAATTGAAACAGAAAACCGAAGAAATGCCAAAATTGTAGAAGGTGATGACAATCGTCACTGCATCGACCGTGTGTTTTATTGAAATTAATTCCTTGTGACTTCTCAACCTTCGCTCGAATTTCGGAAAACCCTTAAGGTTTCAAGGCTCCGCAGCATTTTGGTCGATAGCCTGACAGTTTTTTGGGGAGACTGGCTCGATTTGCGTGTTCGCATTCCCCAAGTGGCGGCATCGGGTTTAGTTTCGCCGCTGATTTACATTTTGGCATTTGGGTTAGGGCTAGGTAGTGCGATTGATCAGGCGATTACTCCTTCTGCTGGAGACAACTACCTGCAGTTTATTTTGCCCGGTATGGTGGCATTGTCGTCCATGACGATCAGTTTTGGCGGCACAACGTTTTCCATCTGCGGCGAACGACTTTATTCCAAAACCTTTGAAGAAATTTTGCTGCTGCCTGTTCATCCTCTGGCACTGTTCTTTGGAAAGATGATGGCGGGTGTGGTTCGTGGCCTTCTTACCTCGGCCTCCGTTATCGTGATCGCCGTTATTGCCACAGGTCAGTGGACATTTGTTAGCCCTTTGTTTTTGCTGGTTTTAGTGCTCAATTGCGCTGTCTTTTCAGGATTGGGCGTTATTGTTGGGCTGAATGTTAAATCCCTTGAGAGCGTCGGATTGCTCAATAATTTCCTTATCGTGCCGATGTCATTCCTTGGGGGCACCTTTTTTGATCCGCAAACGTTGCCTCTCATTCTCAAAGTAGTCGTGTATTGTTTGCCGTTGACCTATGTGAGCACAGGGCTTCGAGCTGCCGTTTACTTACCGTTGGCTCAGTTTCCCTGGTATAGCATTCCAGTGTTGATCGTTGTGGCGATCGCCCTCGCCGCGATTGGGGCCTATCAGTTTGCGCACCAGCAGGATTGATTCGTGGTTAGATTTGGACAAATCTAATTGTAATGGGTCGAATTTAACGGCCTCAAGATATTCACATCATGTGTGCTTCCCCTGTGTGCTTCCCCTGTGTGCTTCCCTGCTGTATAGCTGCTGCATTTCTTGTCAGGAGCCTCCGAGAAACCCCAATGAGCATCTTGCTTTTGGTTTATGATGGCGGATGTCTCATCGTAGACAACCCCGTATCGTAAACCTTTTATCGACACCCCATTCGCATGGCTTCAGACGACTTTCGTGCAACTCGAATCGAAAAAGCAAAACAACTTCAAGACCTGGGCGTCAATCCCTATGCGTATCGTTGGGATGTGACTCATTCAGCCGCTGAGTTGCAGAAAACGTATGCAGATTTGTCTGCCGGAGAAGCGGTTGACGTTGACGTGGCGATCGCCGGGCGAATTATGGCGCGCCGAGTGTTTGGGAAGCTTGCGTTTTTCAGTCTTCAAGATGAGTCAGGCTCAATTCAGCTCTATCTCGACAAGAAGATTATTCAGGCAACAATGGGGGAAATGGATCCTCAAGCGTTTTCCACCCTCAAACAGTTGACGGATGCAGGCGACATCCTGGGTGTCAAAGGTGCTATCCGTCGAACGGACAAGGGCGAACTAAGTGTTGCTGTTCGCGAATATGCGGTCTTGACCAAGTCACTCCAGCCATTGCCAGATAAATGGCATGGTCTCACAGATGTAGAAAAGCGCTATCGGCAACGCTACGTCGATCTCATCGTGAATCCAGAAGTGCGCACGACGTTCCGTCGACGTGCGCTGATTACCGCCGCAATTCGCCGGTATCTCGACCAACAAGGCTTTATCGAAATTGAGACCCCTGTGTTGCAGCCGGAAGCCGGTGGGGCAGATGCGCGTCCGTTTATCACTTATCACAACACCCTCGATATGAAGCTATATCTCCGGATTGCGACAGAACTGCATTTAAAGCGGCTCATCGTCGGAGGGTTTGAAAAAGTCTTTGAGCTGGGTCGGATTTTTCGGAATGAGGGTATTTCTACACGTCATAACCCCGAATTTACCACGTTGGAACTGTATCAGGCCTATGTGGACTACACCGACATGATGGCGCTGACGGAAGCTCTCGTTGCGTATGTTGCACAAGACGTCCTTGGGACGACAACAGTTAGCTATCAAGGAAAACAGATCGATCTGACGCCGCCTTGGAAACGGGTGACGATGCATGAGCTAGTTGAGGCAGCCACGGGCGTCGATTTTGCTACATTTGACTCGTTTGATGCCGGGAAGACTGCTGCTGAGCAGGCAGGCATTGCTGTTCCGGCTGAATGCCAAACGTTGGGCCGCTTGCTAAACGAGGCCTTCGAACAAAAAGTTGAAGAAACCCTGACTCAGCCTACGTTTGTGACAGATTATCCTGTTGAAATTTCGCCCTTAGCGAAACCTCACCGGAGTAAACCGGGTCTAGTAGAAAGGTTTGAATTATTTATCGTGGGACGCGAAACGGCAAACAGTTTCTCTGAGTTGACCGATCCGCTTGATCAACGACAGCGTCTTGAGCAACAGGCTGAACGGAAAGCTGCTGGAGATCTCGAAGCGCAAGGGGTCGATGAAGATTTTCTGACAGCTCTCGAATATGGGATGCCACCAACGGGTGGACTGGGCATCGGCATTGATCGCCTCGTGATGTTGCTCTGCGACTGTGCCAGCATTCGTGATGCGATTGCGTTTCCGCTGCTAAAGCCAGATAAGGGAGACGTCGTCGTTTCTTCAGAAGAATGATGGTTTCAGACGTGGGTTTGGTTTTCTGCCGGAGTTTGGAGGCGTGACACGCTTCCAAACTCCGTTAGGTTTTGCTTGGCTGAATGGATAAGCGTCAGACGCGTGATGTAGGGAGAAGATGTATGCAATCCATGACGTTCAAACGGTGGGTGACGACAGGACTGGCGATCGCCCTTGTCTTCCTTCCAGCATGCAAACAGAGCCAGCAACCCTCTGATGTAGAGAGTCCCCTAGAGTCCATTGAGATCCCGCAGCCACCTGCGCCCACGGAAGAGGATGCCGAGCGTCAACCGCTTCCCGATGATGTCCAAATCTATCGAGACGACAGTGAGTTGTTTGCCTTAGCGCTACCAGCAGGCTATAGCTATGAGTCAATTGGGAACGGCATCACTTTTCTATCCGGCGATCTCGGATTCGGAGGTATTATCCAGTATCAAACGACTGAGGTGACCAATATTGCGCAAGAATCTCTTGATGAGGTTCTCCGACAAACCATCGAGACGCAGTTTTCTGAGGTCAGCTGGCAATCAGATTTTCAAGAGCAGGCTGACGGCAGTTTCCGTTTAGATTGGAATGCTGTCAATGCAGCTGGAAAACCACTGGATGCGCTCAGCTTTATCGAGCAACATGGCGAGACCTTATTTATTTTGACGGCTTACGGCATTGACAAGGCATATAGCGAGTACAACGATGATGCCCGCATTATTGTGGGTACCTATGTTGTTCAAGAAAGTTCACCGGATACTGAATCAGAGGCAACAGAGGAACCGACTGATGCAGAGTCGTAGGATAGCGGTGTAACGTCGATATTTTTGCGCAAACGAATTGTGTTTCGTAAAACGGATCTGCTACGGTTTTATTTTCACGTCAGGCATAGTGAGCATCCAGCATGAGTGTAGCGTCCTTGGTCGGTAGAGATTTATTGAGCCTTGCAGATTTAAGCCGTGCAGAGCTTGAAGCACTGCTCGATCTCGCGATTTCAATGAAAGCAGGAGAGGTGAATCCCCGCTCTCCAAAAAGCTTGGGACTCCTTTTTTCTAAAGCATCCACCCGCACACGAGTCAGTTTTTCTATTGCTATTTTCCAACTCGGCGGGCAGGTGCTGGATTTGAATGCAAATGTTACTCAAATTAAGCGAGGGGAGCCGATTCAGGATACGGCAAGGGTACTAGATCGCTATTTGGATGTACTGGCGATTCGAACCTATGAACAATCTGAGCTAGAAACCTTTGCACACTATGCATCGATTCCTGTGATTAATGCGTTGACTGACTTGGAACATCCTTGTCAAGTCTTAGCAGATTTACAAACAGTGAAAGAAACTTTTGGCACGATGGAGGGGCTAACCCTCAGCTACTTCGGTGATGGGAATAACATGGCACATTCCCTCATGTTGGGCTGTGCGTTGATGGGGATGAATTTTATTGCCGCCACACCATCAGATTATCAACCTGATCCAGATGTCATTGAGAAAGCACAGAAAATTGGGGGCGATCGCTTCACGATTAGGGTGACATCTGATCCACGCGAGGCCGCAAAAGGTGCGCACGTTCTTTACACTGATGTCTGGGCCAGCATGGGGCAAGAAGAGTCTGCCGCAAATCGGGTACCTGTGTTTCAGCCCTATCAAATTAATGATTCCCTTGTTGAGTTAGCAGATTCAGAAGCCATTGTCCTCCACTGTTTACCTGCTCATCGGGATGAAGAAATCACTGATTCAGTGATGGAAGGCAATCAATCCCGCATTTGGGATCAGGCAGAAAACCGACTCCATGCTCAAAAAGCTTTATTAGCGTCGGTTTTGGGTGCTGAATAAACTATTCAGGCACAATGAGCACAGCAATTCTCAGTATGAGAATGATTCTCGCGGTTAGAGCTATGTTGAAGGTCAAAATCATCATTTTGTTGTCCTAAAACCGCCTCTCTCCGCACGTTTTTCACCTCAAAGTGCTTGCAAAAATCCAAAATGAGAATTGC
>JBCCWF010000453.1:0-5574 GCA_039194035.1 Cyanobacteria bacterium P01_E01_bin.6
CAAAGATATTATCGTTGCCAGCGGGTCGGTGCCGTTTGTACCGCCTGGGATTGAGCTAGATGGCAAAACCGTCTTCACCAGCAATGAAGCCACTAAACTCGATTGGTTGCCGAAATCGATTGCCATCATTGGCAGTGGCTTCATCGGCCTAGAATTTGCGGACGTGTACACAGCTTTAGGCTCAAAAGTCACGCTCATCTCAGCCACTGGCAAAATGATGTCTGCCTTTGATCCCGATATCGTCAAACAGGCCAAGCGGATACTGATTGACCCCCGCGATATTGATGTCAAGACAGGTAAGTTCAGCATGAAGGTCACCCCCGGTTCGCCCGTCGTGATTGAGCTGGCAGACGCCGAGACCAAAGAAATTGTCGAGACCCTAAAAGTGGACGCCTGTTTAGTGGCTACCGGCCGCACGCCAGCCACACAGGATCTCGGGTTTGAAACTGTGGCCGTAGAAACCGATCAGCGTGGATTTATTCCCGTTAACGATCGTATGGAAGTCCTCAGTCAAGGGAAACCAGTCCCCCATCTCTATGCCATTGGTGATGCCACTGGCAAAATGATGCTGGCGCATGCCGCTTCTGCGCAGGGAGTCGTCGCGGTCGAAAATATGTACGGTCTTTCTAAATCTGTTAACTACAGCAGCATTCCGGCAGCGGTGTTTACCCATCCCGAAATTGGCTCTGTGGGGATGACAGAGCCGCAAGCGAAAGAACTCGCTAAGGAACAGGGTTTTAAGGTGAAAGCTGTGCGCTCCTACTTTAGGGCCAATTCCAAAGCACTAGCAGAAAGTGAATCAGACGGAGTTGTCAAGCTGATCTTCCGAGTCGATACCGGTGAAATTCTGGGTGGCCATATCATTGGCCTGCATGCGGCGGATTTGATTCATGAAGTATCGAATGCGATCTCACAGGGGGAAAGAATCCAGTCACTTGCCCACCTCGTCCACAGCCACCCCACCGTTTCTGAAGTGCTTGAAGAAGCCTACAAACGGGGTGCTGCTGGATTGGCGCATGAGCCGCACCTGAGGATAGCAGCTTGATGACTGTTTCTATCAGTGACTCGACAAAAACATTTAAGTTGTTGTCATCAAATTCTGGAGATCGAAAAAATCTTGGAAATCAGAAAAATGCATGCACTTCAGTCTTCTGCTCAGATTTTTGCTGCGGAACCATGCAATTTAACCACTAATGGATAGGAATGCCAGATGCCATTAACATTAGACCAAATTTTTATTCCAGCCTGTGAACGTAGAATTACAAGCACCTATGGAGTATTAGAAAAAGTTAGAGCCTATGCGAAAGCGAACGGTATTTCAGAAGGTGAATTGTTGGCTACACGCTTTATTGAAGACATGTGGGCTCTTCCTAACCAAGTCCAAGGCATCTGGGCGCATTCAGCCTACGCGATAGAGCAAGTTAAGACAGGAGAGTACCATCCCAATCCTAATGATGTTCCGACAACCTGGGAAGAGATGTACAAAATGTTAGAGAAAGCCCGTGATGGCCTACCAGCAGTGGATGATGGCGAACTTGAGAAGATTGCTGGTGAAACCGTCTACTTCGTCTTTGGGAAGCCATTATTCAAGTTTACTGTACAGAATTTTCTTCTGAGTTTTTCGATGCCAAACGTACATTTCCATGCAACCACAGCATACGATCTACTTCGTATGAAAGGCTCTGATATCGGCAAGTTTGACTTTCTCGGCAACTTACCGACCGAAAGTATATAGATTGAATCAGCCTGACACAAGATGAAAGTTCATGAGGCATATAAAGGGAATTCAATGAGTAACATTCAACTATATTTCAACCCACTTTCTGGACATGCTCACCGGCCATGGGCTCTGCTGAAACTCCTGGACCTCGAATTTGAAGAAATCGTGCTCGACTTTTTCACAGGTGAGCATAAAAAACCAGAGTTTCTTAAGTTAAACCCATTGGGTCAGGTGCCAGTGCTCGTTGATGGCGACATTATTCTGCGCGATTCGACCGCAGCGCTGGTTTATCTTGCACTGAAATACGATTCCAGTCGCCAATGGTTACCCGCCGATCCAGCAGCAGCAGCTGAGGTACAGCAATGGCTGGCCATCAGCACTCGCGAAGTCTTTGAAGGTCCGGGCAATGCACGCAAGATCAAAATTTTCAACGCACCGCTAGACCATGCTGTTGCTGTGGAGAAAACCGATAAGCTGTTTAACTCGCTGTTCGAGCCCCGCCTCTCGCAACATGACTGGCTTGTGGGTAACCACCCAACCATAGCCGATGTGTCAAATTATGGTTACATCGCCGCAGTCACCGAAGGCGATGTCGATCTTTCGGCTTATCCTAATGTTTCCGCCTGGATAGAAAGACTTGAAGCCTACCCCAGCTTTACAAAGATGCCACCGTCAGCGCCTTACTTACCCAAGAAATAAGCCTGTGTCCACAGTTTCTTCACTATCCAAGAGGTAGATATGATTGAGTTATATACCTATACCACTCCTAATGGTCGGAAGCCCGCAATTCTTCTAGAAGAATTGCAATTGCCTTACCAAATTCATAGTGTTGATATTGGCAAGGGTGAACAGTTTTCTCCAGAATATATTTCGATTAATCCCAATAGTAAGATTCCAGCCATTATTGACCGCGAAAGCAACATTACAATTTTCGAATCTGGAGCGATCCTGATCTACTTAGCAGAAAAAGCTGGACAGTTCCTCCCTGCTGATACGGGTGAGAGGATCAAAGTAATAGAGTGGCTTATGTTTCAAATTGCTAGTATTGGGCCAATGTTTGGACAGCTAGGTCATTTTCGTAATTCATCTGAAAAAGGCCTTGAGTACTCTATTTCTAGATATCAAAAAGAAGCTTTACGTCTTTTGAATGTCCTAGACAATCAGCTTGCCGTGAATCCATTTATTGCAGGTGATTATTCTATTGCCGATATTGCCACCTATCCCTGGATCGCAATTGTAGACTCTCCCTACATGGAAATTTCGTTCGATGAATTCAACAATGTTAAACGTTGGCTTGACGAATTGTCTCAACGTCCTGCAGTTTCTAGAGGTATGGCCATTCTGTCACCTGAATTTAAGAGTAAATTTGGTGTGGTTGTTTGATGTTAATTAGACTTTATTGTAAATTCCTAATATTCCCAATAAAGTCTAATTAAAACTGTAAATATATTACGTTTTCTATAATGTCTTGTGCAAGTGGAATTTGCGAGGAGGACGAACATGAAAATTCGCCGATTGCATACGTTACACGAAGGTGAGTTACTTGTTCAGCAGCATAAATATACACCTAATGAACTTACACAGCAAATACCTAATTACATTAATACGAATATGCCTCAGCAGCAGGCAGAATTTTATGCTGGGTTGTCGTATTTGCCTCTGGCTATCTTAGATAATAAAGGTCGTCCATGGGTCAGTATTCTGGTAGCTAAATCGATGAATGATTCATCAGTGGGCATCAAGGTATCTGACAATAATGAGATGAATATTGTCGCCCAAATGAACCATTTAGACCCTTTTATTCGAATTCTTAAGCAAACCGATCTTAATATAAAGAATAAACGTACACTTTTTGCTGGTGTTGGTGTTGATTTTTCTAATAGACGTCGTAATAAGTTATCAGGAATAATAACTGCGGCAAGCGTCGATTCAGCTGGCCAACTAAGTCTTAGCTTAAAGTCTGATGAACATCTAGGTAACTGCCCTAAATATATTACTATTCGGTCCTTGGAACCCTGTCTCCGACAGGCAGAAGTGAGTCTAGATCAGTTTGATTTATGTACTTCAAAACTGCCTGCATCTTGTAAAGAGACTATCAATCAGGCAAGTTCTGTATTTTTAGCCACAAAGCATGTGCCAGATGATGAAACCTCCATTGATGAACAAAGAGATATGGGCTTAAATCATCGAGGTGGTGCTCCTGGTTTTGTTCGAGTCTATGAAGACATTGAAAAAGATGCAGATGGAGAAGAATGCATCTCTATATATTTAGTGTTACCTGATTACTCAGGTAATCGCTTTTATCAATCTTTAGGTAATATCCAAACGAATAAGCAGGTTGGACTAGCAATTCCAGACTTTAACAATGGCAATATGCTGTATGTCACTGGCGAGGCAGAAAACTTGTTTGATGAGGATGCTGAGGAGCTCATGCCTCGAGTGAGTTTACTTACTCGAATTCGAGTAACGGGCGCAGTGTTTATTCAGCAGGGTTTGAATTTATGCATGGTGTCCGATGAGCAACTTTCGCCTTATAACCCTCCGGTCAAATACCTCCGTCAAGAATTAGAGCAAATGGGGCATTTGAGCCAGCCCAGCATAGGTTCAGATCAACCATTGAATGCAAAGTTAGTCTCAACTCAGAAGTTAACAGAAAGTGTGAGCACATTTACGTTTCAATTATCGGAATTTATTGATGCTCCTGCCCCTGGTGGATTTGGCGTGTTTGACTTCTCGGGAATCCTGAATTCCGGATACAGTCATATGAATGAAGTCAATCCACAGATGGTGAATGAAGATTATATTCGCACTTGGACGTTATCGAATGCACCAAGCTTTGATATCGAGAGGAAAAAATTCACCCCGGTTAATCAAGTCAGTGTTACTGTCAAACGTAAAATCGGTGGCTTGATTTCTAACTTCTTGCATGACGATGCCATGGTTCATTCTCAAGGTGCCGCTCAAGCCATGGAATTACAGTTTAAAGGGACAGGCGTTGGTTTTAGTTGTTTTACAGATACCCCTGAGTCGTTGCGACCTAATGTTCCATCAAAAATGCTCTGGATAGCTGGAGGTGTAGGAATTACACCCTTTATGTCGATGTGGGACGGAATCTTGAATGTGACTAGTGTGTTTCCAAAAGGAGAAGAATCATTATCGACAGATATTGTGCTGTTGTTTTCTGGGCGTGATGATGATTTAGGTTTATTAAGGCACTTTTTATCGAGAATAAATTCACTAACTGATAGTATTGGGATCAGAATTTTCGCATACCAAAGCATCGGCGTTGAAGCATCAAAAGCTCAAGATGCACATGATTTGTTAATTAGGGAATTTCCCAACTCTCCTTTACATATTGAACAAAGGCGAATACGAAACTCTGACTTTGAAAACATTGGAAATTTAATGGATAGAGAAGTTTTCTTATGTGGTCCAGAGACTTTAATGAAACTTGCTCAGGAATCGCTGAGTTCACTGGGTGGAGACCAATTGAAACTACATCAAGAATCCTATTTTTTCTAGAGTTAGAAGCGTAACAACTGGTTGCGGGTTTTGACAACACTCCGGACAGAATTAAGAGGCCAGAGAGCCGTACTCAAGGAGGTTTAAGTATTTAGGATTGGATTTAATCAAACTCGGGTCAAGACAACACTCCGGACAGAAAGTGAGCAAGCTTGGATTGAGTATGCGTTTGCCCGGTTCTACTATTGACAATTCTGTCAAAGGTTGCTGGAGTATGAGCATCTAATTCTGGAGATTGACTACTGGTGCAGAACCACCCCCCAAAAGGCTACGCCCAAAGTCAATATAGGCCTAATTGAAGCGTAGCTGCAACGAAGTGCAATAAGCTCGAG
>JBCCWF010000454.1:0-5559 GCA_039194035.1 Cyanobacteria bacterium P01_E01_bin.6
GCGGCGGGCTTAGCCCGCCGCCCCTCTATTGGTACTTTATTTGCAGATCCCTAAGTTCTTCTTGGTTTAAGTTATTAAGCCCGTCCACCAGGCTGTGATGGTTTTAGCGTAAAACAATGCCGGATATAGCAAGGTGTTTCATCGCTAATCGTCATTGCCAATTGTCATTGCCAATTGTCATTGCCAACTAGTAATGAGCTGTTCTGATTGTGCATCGAAGAGATAACTAGAAGCCATGTCGAACACAATCGAGAGTGACTCTCCCACTGTCAGGGGCGATCGCGGATCAACACGTGCAATACAGTCCTGTCCGTCACGAGTGGTGAGATAGAGAATCACCTCATTCCCCATCATTTCCGTCACCGTTACAGTGACGGGAACGGCTTCGGGCTGAATTTCTGGCGGGATATAGTTGGGGTCATGGAGCGCTTCTGGTCGAATACCGAAAATAACCTCGTGTCCCACATAGTCAGCATAGGCCGCCGCATCGCTGGGTGGAAGAGCGAGTTGAAACGCATCGTTCTTTACAGAATAGATCCCATCCTGTTCCATCAAAATGCAGGCAAAGGTATTCATGGCAGGGCTACCGATAAACCCAGCCACAAATAAGTTGTTGGGTTGATTGTATAGCGTTGCTGGAGTGTCAACCTGCTGTAGAACGCCTTGATTCATCACAGCAATGCGACTGCCCATCGTCATGGCTTCCACCTGATCGTGGGTGACATACAAGAAAGTGGCTCCCAATTTTTTGTGCAGCTTGCTAATCTCTGCCCGTGCCTGAACTCTGAGTTTTGCATCCAGATTGGATAGGGGTTCATCCATTAAAAAGACCGCAGGATCACGAACGATCGCCCGACAGACTGCGACTCGCTGGCGTTGTCCTCCAGATAATTCCTTTGGTTTGCGATGCAGCAACGCTTCAATCCCCATTTGTTGGGCTGCTTCCCGTACTCGACGCTCAATTTCAGCCTTGGAGATGCGCTGAAGTTGGAGGCTAAAGGCCATGTTTTCGTACACGGACATGTGGGGATAGAGCGCGTAGGACTGAAACACCATAGCGATATCACGGTCTTTGGGAGGCACATCATTCACGCGTTGATCATTGATGTAAATGCTGCCCTGGCTGATG
Organism: Cyanobacteria bacterium P01_E01_bin.6; assembly: GCA_039194035.1. Lineage (GTDB taxonomy): Bacteria > Cyanobacteriota > Cyanobacteriia > CAKZMO01 > CAKZMO01 > JBCCWF01. The sequence goes on from JBCCWF010000454.1 coordinate 1,130, forward strand.
GTTTCTAGCCCAGCCAACATCCGCAGTGAGGTCGTCTTCCCACATCCCGAAGGCCCCACTAATACCAGAAATTCTTGATCTCGAATCTCAAGATTGAGATTGGTGACCGCACGGTAGGTGTCGAATTGTTTGGTGACCTGTTCAAATACAACGGTTGCCATGGCTGTTTCTACCAATGAATCAAATTGATGCGATTATCCCTTGACGGATCCGGCGAGAATACCGCGCACAAAATATCGCTGGAGTGCGAAAAACACGAGCAGCGGCACCGTCATCGTGACAAACGCCCCCGCCGTGAGGATATGCCAGTCTTGACCTCGGGACCCAACGAGATTAGTCAGTTTTAGGGTGACAGGAGCAACATCTGACGTTCCTCCCAAATACACGAGGGCGACCAGCAAGTCATTCCAAACCCAGAGAAACTGGAAAACTGCAAAAGAGGCGATCGCCGGCATCGAGAGGGGCACTATCAATCGCGTGAAGGTGGTGAGGTGAGAGGCTCCATCTACGGCGGCGGCTTCGATCAAATCTCGGGGCAAACTCCCGATGTAGTTCCGCAGTAAATAAATACCGAGAGGCATCCCATATCCCGTATGGGCCAACCAAACTCCCAGAAACGTGCCTGATAACCCGAACACGTTGTAGATTCGCAAAATGGGAATCAGCGTCATCTGGAGGGGAACCACCAGCAAACCCACGACCATAATGAATAGGATCTGACGGCCAGGAAACTCCATCCACGAAAATGCATAAGCTGCGTAGGCGGCGATTGCAATGGGAATCACTGTAGCTGGAATGGCGATCGCCAAACTATTCAAAAACGCCTGCCCCATGCCCTCTGCCGTGAGCACTGAGACGTAGTTTTCCAAGGCAAATTGGGTTACGTCAAAGGGATGTTGAAACACTGTCCACCAACCCGTTTGCAAAATGTCATCCCGACGTCGGATAGAGCTGATGAGGAGACCAATGGTGGGAAGTGTCCACAGAAATGCAATGGTCAGAATAGCCACATGAACCGGAGTTTTCGCCAAGAATGTTTGGAATTGTTGTAAGCGTCGTTGGTGCGATCGCCTTTCTCTCTGGGGTTTGGGTAACAGGATTTGACGACTCATCGCATCGACTCCTGCTGACGAAATCGACGAATATTGCTGATCATCACGGGAATCACAGCCAGAAGCAGCACCACGGCGATCGCACTACCATGGCCAAAGTTTCGAAAATTAAACATTTCCTTGATCATGCGACTGGCAATGACTTCCGTGCCTTGATTTCCCGCCGTCATCACAAACACAATATCAAACACTTTCAGTACGAGAATCACGACCGTCGTCGCAACCACAAGAATAGTGGAATTAATCATCGGAATAATGATGCGCCAGAAGATTTGAAATTCATTTGCGCCATCAATGCGAGCCGCTTCAATCACATCATTGGGAATTCCTTTGACCGCCGCCGACAGCAGCACCATACAAAATCCAGTTTGCAGCCAAATCATGATGACAATGAGGGCAAAGTTATTGATGGATCGTTCCACCAGCCATCCCACAGGTTCGTAGCCAAGGCTGGTTACCAGTGCGTTGAGCAAACCCAGCTGATTGCTCCCTGCGGGACGAAACGCATACATAAATCGCCAAATCACACTCGCACCCACAAACGAAATCGCCATCGGCAAAAAAATCAACGATTTCACCACGGGTTCGTAGCGTACTTTGTCCATGAGTACTGCCAGGATCAACCCCACTCCGACGCTGACGCCTGTAACCAGCACGAGCCACAAGATGTTGTTGCGAAATGCCAGCAGCATGTCTTTGTTGGTAAATGCGTAGATGTAATTATCGAGGCCAACAAAGTTTTGCGATCGCGCATCTAGAAAACTCAAGTAAAGGGTGTTGATCGTTGGCAAAACGAGGTAGGCCATCAGAACGGCGATCGCCGGACCAATGTAGACCCATGGGAGGAGGCGCGATCGCCACTTTTGCGGAGCCAATTCAACAACAGCATTGGCCAAATAAAATAGACCAATAACTCCCCCTGAACCCAGCACAACCGCGACAATCACCCCAATAATTTTTCTCAGAATAGACTCTTGCATAACCGCGTTCAATCTTGAGAATTCAATAGAATCCGATTCCCTATCATGTCAGACCACCGTCAAGCACTGGATTGATACGATATCCATTTGGTTTGGACAGGAACGAACAAATGAGTGACTCGTTGCATGGTTACACTGATCACTATCACCAGCACAACCAGAATAAGGGATCGTGTCCTAATCAGGATGTTTTAACAGGTCGTGGCAGTTAGAATCGTTGAGCAATGCCGCCTAGTTTTGTCCCTAGTTTTGTCTAAGTTGTCCTTGCATCAGTTGTTCATTCAGTTGAGCGTCACTCATCGCAGGTTCGTTGCAACTTAAGCCTTCACACACGAGGGCGATCGCCCCATCTGGCAACTGATCATCCTGCTGTAGAACTGTCGTCGGCAGGTACCGTTGGCTGAATCCTGACAAGCGATGGGCAGCACTACGAACCAGCGTATGAGTCTGAAACCAGTCCAACGCTGCAAACAAGCTAGGACAAGCTTGAGGTGCTTTGTTCATGACCGTGCTAAACGCGAGTAGAGTTTGCTCAGCCCGATCCAGGTAGTCCAGATCCTCCGTACTCAACGCCAGCCGAACAAGATTTGCCGCAGCGATGCCATTGGCAGCAGGCGTCGCGTTATCGCTAAAGCTCCGTTCTCGAATCACTAAATCATTGCTTGCATCACGTGCTGTATTGAAGTAGCCGTCAGATTCAACGCTCCAGAGCCATTCATCACATTCTGCTTGAAGACTGACTGCTTCAGAGAGCCAGGTTGACGCATCGTGCACCAGGGCTTCGGCAGAATCTTTCCCCAGGAGAAGCGCCCCTTGATGCAGATCGAGCAAGGCTTTGATGAACAACGCATAGTCTTCTGATTGGGCAGAAATACTGACCGTTCCGTCATAATTGAGGCGATGCAACCGACTATTCACCCGCTGATGCGTGAGGATGAACTGAGTCGCTTGTACTGCCAGCTTGTAATAAGCATGACGTTGAAAGACGACGGCCGCCCGTGCCAAGCCTGAAATCATCAAGCTGTTCCATGCCACGATCATCTTTGTATCGGTTACGGGTGGAATTCGTCCCGGCCATTGCTTCCCCCGGGCGTCTTGATTGTTGCGAGCGGGTTGAACCACGTGATCGGGTGAAAACGGGAACCCATATCGAGCGGCGTAGAGCTTTTTCAATGTCTGCTCGACGCTGTTGTCCAAGGGGCCAAAATGCTTTCGTTGAAGCACATTCTGCCCTTCAAAGTTGCCACTGACTGAGATAGTGAAATGCTCCATCAGCTCTGCCAGCTCAGCTCCTGTCAACACCTGCTCTAACTCAGCATATTTCCAGGCATAGAAAGTCCCTTCCTCTGGCTCCTGATCGTCGGGCGTGACAAAACTATCTGCATCCTGCGCTGCATAGAAATAGCCCTCGGGCGCGGTCATTTCTCGTTGCAGCCATTCCACCGTCTTGGCGATCGCCCGTTCAAAGGCTGGCTCCTCAATCCCCACACTCCATAAATTCGCCAGATACTCGACAATCTGCCCATTGTCATAGAGCATCTTCTCAAAATGGGGCACTGTCCACGTGGGGTCAACGGTGTATCGATGAAAACCACCACCCACATGGTCATAAATGCCCCCTAAGGCTAAATCCAGGCCACGTTTTTGGGCAAGAGCCGCCGCATCATATTGAGTATCGAGCTGAAATCGACTGCCCCGTAATGCCGCATCTGCGTAAGGAATCATCGGAAACCGAGTCCCTGGACCATCAGAAGACAAGACACCAGCACTGTAGTCTAGTCCAGCATGCAGCAATGCACGCCCTAATCCTCCCGATGGTTCGAGCAAGATAGATTTCTGCAACCCTTCAAAGATTTGTCCCGTCACCGATGCCAGCTGCTCCTTCTTGGTGTCGTAAAAGTCGCGGAGAGACTTCAACACAGTGAGAAACCCAGGACGACCATATTTTGCCTCCATTGGGAAATACGTTCCGCCATAGAAAGGAATGCGCTCATCTGGGGTGAGAAAAATATTGAGTGGCCATCCCCCTTGGCCCACCATCATTTGCAGTGCCTGCATGTAAATACTATCCAGGTCTGGGCGCTCTTCTCGATCCACTTTGATGGGCAGAAAATTGGCATTCATGTAGTCGGCGATCGCCCTATCCGAAAATGCTTCTCCTTCCATCACCGTGCACCAATGGCAGCTTGAATAGCCAACAGACAGAAAAATAGGCTTGTCTTCTGTTTGAGCGTTCTCAAGTGCTTCATCACACCAAGGCCACCAATCAATTGGATTATCAGCGTGTTTGCGGAGATAGAGACTCTTCGATTGGGCAAGGCGATTAGACATGGGGAAA
>JBCCWF010000455.1:0-5550 GCA_039194035.1 Cyanobacteria bacterium P01_E01_bin.6
ATTCTAACGCCTTGGCATTGACTTACTAGAGGTCAGTCAATGTCGAATCACCTGGTTAGACTTCATGCTTGCACTTGCCTAAAGTAGCCGGATGCTCGCAGCCAAATTAATCACGACCCTTCTTCTTTATTCACCCGGCTCAATACCTCGACGTCATTAAAACCAAAACCCTAACGCCTGTGCCGCCCGCGCAGCGGTCGGCACAGGCTTTGAGAGAGTACGTTTAATGATGGCTAGCTACTTACAATACTCAGAGCGACGGCTTCTGCCACCTTAATGCCATCAATTCCGGCAGACAAAATTCCTCCTGCATACCCGGCTCCTTCTCCGGCAGGATAAAGCCCTACGGTATTAATGCTTTGATAATGATCATTTCGTTTAATGCGGATAGGCGATGATGTTCGGGTTTCGATGCCCGTCAACACCGCATCATCCATTGCAAATCCGTGGATTTTTTTGTCAAATGCTGGAATCGCTTCCCGAATGGCGGCGATCGCATAATCAGGCAAACTCGCACTTAAATCACCCAACCGAACGGCAGGCTTATAGGACGGATAGACGGTGCCAAAAGCAGTAGACGGTCGATTTGCCAGAAAATCTCCCACGAGTTGACCGGGTGCCTCATAGGTACCGCCCCCCAGATGGAAGGCGTGTGCTTCTAATCGGCGCTGCAATGCAATGCCCGCTAACGGTCCATCCGGATAATCATCATCAGGAGTAATTCCCACAACAATTGCACTATTGGCATTAGACTCATCGCGGGCATATTCACTCATGCCGTTGGTTACCAGTCGTCCCGGTTCCGACGCTGCTGCCACGACCTTGCCACCAGGACACATGCAGAAACTATAGACCGATCGACCATTTTCACAGTGATGCACCAACTTATAGTCGGCGGAACCAAGACGCTCGTGACCGGCCTGTTTGCCAAATCGGCACTGATCAATTAACGATTGGGGATGTTCGATGCGAAAGCCAATGGAAAAAGGTTTGGGTTCAATGTAGACGCCGCGATCGCACAGCATTTGAAACGTATCACGGGCGCTATGACCCACGGCCAGCACCACCTGATTACTGGCAATGTATTCACCATCTTCCAGTTTCACACCACGCACCTGACCGTCTTCAATATCAATATCGTCGACGCGACACTGAAACCGAATATCGCCGCCAAGTTCTTCAATCGTCGCCCGCAGATTCTGAACAATCTTGACCAATCGATAGGTTCCAATATGAGGTTTATTGATATAAAGGATTTCTGGAGAAGCTCCAGCATTCACGAATTCAGTCAACACTTTGCGACCATAGTGATTCGGATCTCTCACTTGGCTATAGAGCTTGCCGTCAGAAAACGTACCCGCTCCCCCCTCACCAAATTGGGCATTCGATTCAGGGTTCAGTCGTTTTTTAATCCAGAACCCAAACGTATCCACACTGCGATTGCGCACTGACTTACCGCGCTCTAACAAAATTGGGCGAAATCCCATTTGCGCAAGGAGGAGTCCTGCAAACATGCCGCATGGCCCTGTTCCAATCACAATGGGACGCACCACAGAATCGTTGGGAGCCTGGGCAACCATTCGATAGGTCATGTCAGGTGCGAGGACGACATGGGAATCATCTTTGAATCGTTGAAGCAGAGCGTTTTCTTTCGTTGTCTCTACATCAACGATATACACCAGAATGATTTTTCCCTTCTTGCGGGCATCGTAGCTCCGCTTGAAAATGGTATAGCTAATCAGTTTAGCCGCAGGAATACGCAGCTTTTTGAGAATGGCGTCTTGAATCGCTGATTCTGGATGATCCAGCGGAAGCTTAATTTCGTTGAGGCGTATCATACTCGACGGTTGGCCTGGGTTGAGTGAGGCGATCGCGACTTCATATTCTAACAAGTCCTCACGGTAAAACTTGTCCTAGCGCTATCAACATTTTTCCAATCCATTCATCTTGGTGCATTCATGTTTGTGCATTCATCCTTAATGATTGAGCACGGTTACGGGCTTGTTGTATTTTAGGGCGGGATGCTGGGGCGCGGAGCGCCCCAGCATCCCGTTAAATTCTTCCCGACTTAAGTTATAGGCTCTATTACGTTCCATTCACATTTACGCCTATGATGATTCAGCCTTGAAGGTCAATGGTCAATGGAGACATGATGCACAAGTTACATATCGCCATCTCTACAGACAAAATAGAAGACACCATCAAAGACTACAGTCATCGCCTAGGGCACGAACCCTGTTCATTTATTCCCGGCGAATATGCTCTCTGGAGAACGGAATCACTCAATGTGTCCATTCGCCATGATCCGTCCTCCCCTCCTGGAACTCTTAGGCACTTGGGTTGGGAAGATGCATCGGCTTCGGCCTTTACTCAAGAAACAGATGTAAATGGCATCATATGGGAACGATTCAATCCTCAACATCAGGCCGATGAGATCAATGACCTATGGCCGCAGGCCAATTATCAACCAGACTTTTTTTGATGAGGTTAGGGACTTGCTAGAAATAAAGTCCCAATAGAGGGGCGGCGGGTGTAGCCCGCCACCCCTCTATTGGGTATCTTTTTTATTTGCAGATCCCTTACTCTGAATCAGGCTAAGAAAATTTCTTGACCCATATTGAGAAAGTGAGCGAGTGCTGGATGGGCTGCAATCAGACTATCCCGAATGGTTTCGACTTGTTCAATTGCGCGTTTTAGGTCGAGCCAACTATGCGGATCAAATTCACCAGGATGGTGATGATCACGACGTGGCAAATTTCTCAGATTCACTACGAAGAAATGAGTGATTGAGGCGCGCTGAGAGCGCCTCAATCACTCATTTCTTCGTAAACTTTGCCAAGTCGTGTGATGTGATAACGGCAATAGCGATAAACTATGCTCTGCACAGTGAAAAAATGAAGTGCTCGAAAAAAGAGAATGAGTAATGAAAATCAGGCAACCTACAGCTCTCCGAATATTGTTGGACACTACACAGAGCTAAAGAGACTTCAGCCCGCAGAAGAAGCAATTCTTGAGCGCATTCATCAGAAGCTATCGTCAATGAAAATGTTAGACCTTGGGGTGGGTGGAGGGCGCACAACAAAACATTTTGCTCCTTTGGTTAAAGAATATGTGGGGATTGATTATTCTGCCCAGATGATTGAAGCCTGCGAGCAGAGATTTCCTAAGATTTCCTCGATCACATCCCTCGCCGTGGGTGACGCCAGAAACCTGAGTCAGTTTCCTGATGACACCTTTGATTTCATGTTGTTTAGCTTTAATGGCATCGATTCCGTCACCCATGAAGACCGACAGCAGATTTTGAGAGAAGTGCAGCGGGTCGGAAAAAAAGACAGCTATTTTCTTTTTTCTAGCCATAATCTCCAAGGTGCTGCGAGAGAGTTTGACTACAAAAAACACATTGGCTGTAATCCCTTACAAACCTATGTCAATCTTGTGATGTTTGGCCTGTTGAGGCTATGCAACCGTTCTGTCACTCGCCATCAACTCAACACCTCTCCCCACCTCATGATTCGAGATGAATCGCACAACTTTCGTCTCAAACACTATTACATTCGCCCAGAAGCACAGAAGAAACAACTTGCCCCCTACTTTCACGATATTGAGGTATATCCCTGGAACTCTAAGGATCAGATATCAGGTTCCACGGAGCTATCCACCAATGCAGACATGTGGCTTTATTATTTTTGTATTGTGAACTAACGACGGTCAACTGTTGAAACTGAGCCGATTCCCTCTGCTGAATCATTCCCGTGCATTGCCATTGATTGATGCCATAATCCCCTTGGTCTACATCATTGGGGTGCTCACACTCATGCCTCTCCGTACTCAGTTCGAGTTCGACACGGATGAAGGGCTGAACCTGATGAAGGCCGTATTGGTTGGCGAGGGCTATACGCTTTATCGCGATATCTGGAATGATCAGCCGCCCTTATTCACGGTGTTGTTGTCAGCAGGCTTCACGGTGTTTGGACAATCGATCTTGGTTGCTCGGTTGCTTGTTCTCGCCTTTGGAAGCCTACTCGTATACTGCTTCCATCGATTATTGCGATTATCCGTTGGCCTGATTCCGGCGATCGCCGGGACGCTGCTGCTCATCAGCTCCTATGAGTTCATCCGCTTGAGCAGCTCAGTCATGATCGGTATTCCATCGCTGGCGCTGGCGCTCTTATCCTTGGTCTTGATGGTGCAGTATCAGCATGGATATCGACCCAAGTTTCAGCACCAAATGCCAAAGGGCGATCGCCCAAACTATCACTCTCTTTGGCTTTACGCTTCAGGGTTTTGTTTCGCTGCTTCCCTTCAAACGAAATTGATCACGGTTGTGTTGATTCCGCTGTTTTGTCTACATCTGTTGACTCCAAAGCTTTTGGGCATCAACCCATTCCCGTTCCAAAGCATCACATCCGTATTGCAAGGAAACCTCAATGCGCTCAAAAGAAACACGTTTATTCCCACTCCTGATCATTATCGAGATGACCTTGTTTGGTTGCTTTGTCTAGGAATCTCGTTTGGCATCATGGGCCTCAGCCTTCATTATTTTCATCTAGACCAAGTCGTTACAACGCACCTTCAAAGTCGTCAGGGCATTGAAGACTTTGAGCGCCGTAGTGTAAGCCTTTCCCATCTGATTCATGAAACCGTCACCCATGATTGGAGGATTTACGGATTAGCTGGGTTTGGGAGCGCGGTTGCGTTAGTTGGCCGACATCGCCGTGCCATGATTCCAGGCTTGTGGCTATTGACCGTTTTCCTCGTATTCATCGACCATCAGCCAATTTGGTATCATTACGGCCCGCTGCTGTTGATTCCGTTTTGCTGGCTAGCGGCTTATAGCATGATTCCTCTCGTGCGATTCCTGGAAGGAATTACGACTCAAACAATGCGAACCAACTCTCGTGCAAATTCAACGAACCGGTTGCAACAAATCGCTTTCTGGTTGGTCGGCTATATTGGTTTGCTGAGCATCGCGATCGTTGGCATGGAAGTGGCTGGGGCGATCGCCGCTCTCCGTCCGTATGCAAATCCAGAAGGACCCTCAGCACGAATGGAGCTTGTGCAGGCCATTCAGCGCGAAGGAGAAGACACACAATGGCTATTTACCGATACTCCGCTGTATGGATTTTACGCAAAGGTAACGGTCCCTCCTGAACTTGTTGTTTTTTCGAAGAAACGACGACTCACCGGGCAATTGACAAACGAAATGATCCTGGAACTGATGCAATCCTACGCCCCAAAACAGATTTTGTTTACCCGGTTTACCCGAGAGATTGTTGAGCAGAAATCCATCGCTCACTATCTCAATCAGCACTATCGGCGCGTGACTGTTGAGAGGGACTCCAAGACTGAGTATTTTGTGAAAAAAACAGTCAACGGATAGATGGATAGATTCAGCTCATCGTGCCTGGGATCACGACTTGGCAAAGTTCTCGAAGTTTTTTTGTTTTAAGAAGAAAAAAGAGACTTAGGCAGGCATCATGACCTCCACAACTTGTTCAACAGATTGCCCTTGGGCAAAGAGCGAGTGACACAACTGCACCAGAGGATGGA
>JBCCWF010000456.1:0-5502 GCA_039194035.1 Cyanobacteria bacterium P01_E01_bin.6
CATTTTCCTCCTAATACATTTGAACCAAGATAACATTAGCAATCGAATATTTTGAATGATTGTTACTGTGTCTATCAACTTGTTTTTAGAGGCTTTCTAAAATAGAAGTATGGTCCTTTACGTAACCTGTTTAACCTCTAAAACCGATGCGTTGGTTTTAGAAAAATAGCCGCTATGAAGTTTTTTCTATCGCGGCTGATTGACGTCAATTCAGTACCTATAGATCCAGTATCTGAGGTCACTCATATTCAACATCTTGGCTCAGCACGGTTTTAAAGCCTTTGCTGGCTAGCTGAATAGAACTTTAGTTCACATAAAGCAGTGTTCGCCAAAACTCAGCACGTGTTCATTAGCCATTCATCTACCGTGAGAACCGTGAGATTCTCTCAATTTGTTCTATGAACTTAACCCCATCTCCAGTTCTGCCTTCTGATATCGAAATACCAACATGGCTTCAATCATGCTTGTTGGCTGAATATCCAGGTCAAGAAAAGCTGTCAACAATGACCCTGGATGACAACAACTTGATTTGTAGAGCCTTTGAGTTTTCTTATCGGCTCCATGAAGGTCAATATCGAGCATCGGGCGAACCCTACGTTCAGCACCCAATTGCAGTCGCAGGACTTCTGAGAGATTTGGGCGGAAGTGCGACCATGATTGCCGCAGGTTTTCTCCACGACGTGGTCGAAGATACTGATATCACGCCAGATGAAATTGAAGATCGATTTGGGGTAGAAGTTCGACAACTTGTTGAAGGGGTCACCAAACTATCAAAGTTTAACTTTTCTAGCAAAACAGAAAGTCAAGCCGAGAATTTTCGCCGCATGTTTTTGGCGATGGCTCAGGATATTCGCGTCATCGTCGTGAAGCTGGCAGATCGGCTTCACAATATGCGAACACTGGAGCATTTGGCTGAGCATAAGCAGCGAAGAATTGCATTAGAAACCCGTGAGATTTTTGCTCCCTTAGCCAATCGATTAGGAATTGGACGCTTCAAATGGGAACTGGAAGATCTCTCCTTTAAATATCTTGAACCCGATGAGTATCGAGACATTAAGCAACTTGTTTCAGATAAGCGCACCGACCGAGAATCTCGACTCGATGCGATCGCCGAAGCGCTTAAGGAACAAATAGAGCGCGTCAATATTCCCTGTCGAGATGTCAGTGGTCGTCCGAAGCATCTCTACGGAATCTATCAAAAGATGCAGCGACAACAAAAGCCATTCAATCAAATTTTTGACGTGGCTGCGATTCGAATTATCGTTGAAACGAATGTCGAATGTTATCGCGCTCTTGCCATCGTTCATGACATGTTTCGCCCCATTCCAGGCCGATTCAAAGATTACATTGGGTTACCCAAACCCAATCGTTATCAATCTCTCCACACCGTTGTCATTGGCAACGGTGGGCGACCGATTGAGGTGCAGATTCGCACGGTTGAAATGCATCACATTGCAGAGTACGGAATCGCGGCTCACTGGAAATATAAAGAAGCTGGAACAAGTGCTCAGGTCTCTGCAAAAGATGAAAAATTCACCTGGCTACGGCAGTTGTTGGAATGGCAACATGACCTGAGCGATGATCAAGAATACTTGGAAAATATCAAAGTCAATCTGTTTGAAGATGAGGTCTTTGTGTTTACCCCGAGTGGCGATGTCATCTCACTCGCCCGAGGAGCCACGTCTGTTGATTTTGCTTATCGAATTCACACGGAAGTTGGCAACCATTGTGCAGGAGCACGCATTAATGGTCGGATTGTTCCATTAGGCACGCTTCTGCAAAATGGTGACATTGTTGAAATCATCACTCAAAAGAATTCTCACCCAAGCTTAGACTGGCTTAATTTTGTTGTGACGGCGACGGCCCGAAATCGCATTCGTCAATGGTATAAGCGATCGCACCGAGATGAAAATATGTCTCGAGGCCGTGAGATGTTGGAACGGGAGTTGGGCAAACGCGGGTTTGAGGCTCTTCTTAAGTCTGATCCAATGCAACGAGCAGCGGAACGCTGTAACTATCAACAGGTAGATGACCTCCTTGCAGGTCTAGGATACGGTGAAACCACGCTCAATCTAGTGGTGAACCGACTTCGAGAAGAAATTAAGGCTCAGCAACCCAATGTTGAACCAGAAATAACAACCTTAGCCGATGAATTAGCATCTGTTTCTTCTCCAACCTCAGCGTCTCAATCCACTGTCCCAAGTCGTGAAAAAACAGCTCCGATAGTCGGAGTGGAAGGGCTACTTCATAACATTGCTGGATGCTGTAAACCTATTCCTGGCGAACCCATTCTCGGAGTGGTAACCCAGGCCAGTCGAGGGATCTCAATCCATCGTCAGGGCTGTTCAAATACCAGTGACGTTCCGGGCGATCGCCTGATCCCCGTCAGCTGGAATCAAGCAAATGACATCGCTGGGCAATACCACACGTATGCTGTTCCGATTCAAATGGAAGTGTTGGATCGAGTTGGGGTATTGAAAGATGTCCTGTCGAGGCTCAGCGACCACAAAATTAACGTCACTGGGGCACAGGTCAAAACTTTTCCAGAACGACCTGCATGTATTGACTTAGACATTGAAATTCGTGATGCACAGCAGCTTGAAAGAACACTCGCTCAAATTCGCAAGATGAGCGATGTTCTGAACATTCGACGAGTTGGCAATATCTAATAGGGCTGGTGCTAATAGGGCTGGTGCTAATAGGGCTGGTGCTAATAGGGCTGGTAATAATTTAAGCCGGGATTGTGGAGTGCTCAGTACCTCACAATCCCATTAATGTTTTCTTCAAGTAAGCCTTCGTTACTTAGGACAATCGCGATTTGCGATGTCACCCATTGGCATAATCGTATTGCACAAAATAGTTTCGGTGAGGTCTGCTCCACGAAGCCGAACGCCAGTTAAGTTTGCATTCGTTAAATCCACATTTTTGAAATCGGCTCCTGCCCAAAAGACATTTTCTAGGGTTGCTCCTGATAAGTTCGTACCAAGCATGACCGAACTCGCTAGGTTGGCTCCAGTGAGGTTTGCATTGCTCAAGTCGGCCCCGCTCAAATCGCTTCGAGATAGGTCGGCACCCTCAAGCAATGCTCCCTGAAAATTGGTATCAATCAAATTCGCTGCCAATAAATCCGCTTTAGTGAGATTCGCATTGGATAAATTTGCTTCGCTGAGATCAGAAATTTTGAGGTTCGCTCGAGTCAAATCTGCCCCTTCCAAATTTGCTCCAATCAAAATACATACTGGGCAATCTTTGGTCGATAGCAGCAACTCGACATCATCTAAAACATCTGCATAAGCCCTATCTCCGGAGCCAACCCAAAGCAGGAGAATGGAGAACAGACCTGAGATAAACAGACACATGTCAGAAAAGTGGGGCGATCGCATCATCGTCTTAGCCATCTAATCAACTCACATCAGTATATCGCCCGGTGTACCAAAGCCAGAGAGCCCATGCCTGGACTGATGATACGGGTAAACTAAAGCTTGCAAAGCGATCCAAGTATTACGGCTGATGCGTTAACCAACGCTGAATTCTGAGTTTCGACAACACATAGATCGGAAATTGATAGTGTTCTGCCATGAGCCAACTGACCATTGCCAGATGAGCAAAAAACGTACAAAGTGCCCAGACAAACGGGAGCCACACCCAGGAACTGTTGGGTAAAGGTGGAAATACATAGGCACTCAGGCCAATGATTGATGCAGGAACAATGGTGAGAAATGTGCTAATCAGCCATAGAAAAATGGTCAGGCTTTCGTCTAGATCACTGCGTGACGTCCATGTGCGCCCGTTCCAATGCCATACCAATGATTGGGCACTGTCAACAATCTGAATCGTTTGTTGCTGGGGATGAATTTCAAAGAGATGCCGACAGAAATCACAGGCAAAGACATCCATCAGCGCTAGCTGAGTAATATGGCCATGACGACAGACCGGACAAATGTACGTCTCCCCAAAATTTAGGGATAGGTTGCCGTGAGGAGGAACGGGCGATCGCCCCTGCTGTTTCTCGGAAAAGGAAGCATTGTGAGCAGAATCCATATTATTCCAGTGAAATTCTTGAATTTAACTTCCACTAAGGCTGACGTAGCGCGTCACTTCCACGCCATTTTGCTCAAGCACCACGATTGGATCGCCGCCTGGTCGAATGTCAATGCGTTTCACGAGAACTTGCCCGTTAGCAATGCGATCGCCCACGCTGACAGAGCGACCACTCCCTTCATTGGGAACCGTTACGATAGCTCGCGCAACCCCACCGACATCAACAACCCCACTCACCTGGATCGATTGAATAGCTGGAATTGCAACTGGGGTGGGTTGAGGAGATGCCGAAGGGGCCGTCGGCTGAATTGGAACAACACCTGGAGGTTGAGACTGTACTGGGATTGGAATGGTTGAAATGGGAGGTGGTGGCAAATTTGGAAGCGACGCTAACGGAATGGGCTGCAGTGGCTGCAAGGGTAAAGATTGTTGTGGCTGAGGTCTAACAGTTCTTGCTGGAACCAAGGTTGGAGAAGCAGACACAGACGAAAAAGGATCCGGTCGTCCCGCAGCCACTTGCGCAGCCCGCTGCTCAGGAGGGGTGGGCGCAAACAATGGCGGAACTTCATTGGGTAGCGGTTGGACAGGAGGCGTGGCGATGGTGTCATCAAATGCGATCGACTGATCAGGCACCACCACCTCAGTAGAAGATGGCGATGTTTCATTTTCAGCAAGGTCAGCTGTCGGGTTTGTTTGCCCCGAACAACTTGCTCCCAAAAAAACAACCGCCCACATTAGACCGTAGTGGATTAACCGCACGTTTTCATCCTCATGCTACTGCCAACAGAATAACGCCGTTTTCAGAAGATGGGCAGCCATAACAGAATGAACTCCCAAAAACAGCAAGGAAACGTAACGGTACATATCTTTCGCCTAAGGATCAGCCGCGTGAGGAGCCGAGACAGGGGAGGATGGCTGAGATGAGATCCCAAAGGGGCGTACCCATTTTTGCTGAATGCTCCAGTCAAGAAGTACTTGGGCGATCGCCACCATGGCCATACTCTCCCCGAGCAGTAACACCAACAGCCAGCGGTTTTCATGTAGCAGCAGCCCCATATCTGCCTGTGATAACCCACGAATTAATCCAAAGGCCCCGATTGCCCCTGATTTGAGGTGTGGATTATCGTCAGTGCGAATAATGTATCGATAGGTCGCACCAAATAGAAAACCTGACACCATGGCGATCGCCCCACTCACCAGGCCTTCAATTCCCACCCCATAGCCAGGAACAAAGCCAGAGGATGCTAACGGCGTCTGCCTCCACAGGAGGTGAAGGAGACTGAATAATCCAAACCCTATGCCCAGGGCGATCGCCCCAATCATTCCCGCTTTCAGCGATTCAAGTCGTTCTTCTGTTGTAAATGAGCTGTCCACAGGCCACGTTCTAAAATTCACACTCCAAAATTATGCCGTGGATAGTCCTCAAGACTAGACACGACTTGGCAATCTTCTCAAATCGAC
>JBCCWF010000457.1:0-5493 GCA_039194035.1 Cyanobacteria bacterium P01_E01_bin.6
CTCCCCGGAGGGGAGCTCCCCAGGTTTTTAAAGTGAGTTTATTGATGCCTATCTACTGAGTTCTGAAGAATGAGTGAACTGAAAAGGAGGAAAGATATTCTTAAGCCAACTGATGGCATGGGCGGAGGTTCGATCGATCTATATCCGGGCAATATCATTGCCCAGTTCAACGGATAGGAGACTAAAGAACGTTTGGAAGCAGGTGGAATCTTAGTCTAATAATTCCTCTCCTGCACTTTGGTCGAGGAGCCAGATGAATTCACCGTTAGGTTGAATGAGTCGAGAGGGATAGAGCTGACTGTCGCCATCTTCTGCAAAAATCTGGGCTAATGCAGGGCGCTTATTTTCCCCAGCCACCATAAAGAGAACGCAGCGAGCGTGATTAATAAATGGTGCAGTGAAGGTAATGCGGAAATTGTCGCCTTTGTTGCCGACGGTGACGAGGCGATCGCCCACGCCTAGTGCCTCTGTATGGGGAAACAGCGATGCCGTATGCCCATCATCTCCCATGCCCAACAAGATGATGTCGAATGCGGGAAACACACCCGCCTCTACCCCGAAGAATGCTTGGAGTTCCTTGTTGTGCTGGGCCGCAGCATCGGCAGGATCGGCTTCAGTCGTCGGAACAGAGTGGATGTTGCCCGCGGGAATTGCAACCTGATCCAACCATGCCGTTCGTGCCATGAGTTCATTGCTGTCGGCGTGATCGGCGGGCACATAGCGCTCATCACCCCAGAACACGTGAAGCTTGTCCCAAGGCAAATCTTGAGTGGCGATCGCCTCATACAACGGCTTAGGAGTGCTGCCACCAGAAAGCGCGATCGTACAGATGCCTCGCTCAGCGATCGCCGTTTTGATGCGCTCAACAATAATGTCGAGCGATCGCTGGATCAGCGCAGCCTTGTCAACCAAAATTTCTACATTGCGGGACATACTTTTTTCCTTTGGATTTTTTGAATGGTGCGGCAAATCAACGAACTAAATGGATGAGGTGTATCGTTGTTTGCAGAGTAGCGCTGATTTTTCATGCTCCACCAGAATTCAAGAAACGTTTAACGTCGCTTTAGCCTTAGCTTCACCCCACAATCTCATCCCATTCCAATCCCATCCCAATCCCATCCCAATCCCATCACTCCATCACTCCTCCACCTCATCACTCCTCCACTCTTCACTTTGCTCTAGGCTAATAGAGAGGCATTTTCTTCAGTTACCCATGCAGCGCTTTACTCAACTATTTCAAGACGTTGACGCTACCACATCAACCAATGCGAAAGTACAGGCATTGCAGTCTTATTTTCAGGATGAAAAGCCTGAAAATGCCGTGTGGGCATTGTATTTACTGTTGGGAAAAACTCGGCGACGCACCGTCACCTCAACCGTGTTGAGAAACGTTTTTCTGAACATTTCAGATATTCCAGAGTGGCTGTTTAAGGAATGCTATGCTCATGTCGGCGACTCTGCTGAGGTCATTGCGCTGCTATTGCGGGATGTGAAACTGGAGGGAGAATCGGCGTCGGACATCGCCCTCCATCAATGGTTAGAGCAAATCATCCCAACGGTGAAGGAAGCTGAAACAGATGAGGACATTCAAGCTCTTGTCGTGTCTTGGTGGGCGTCGCTCGACTCAACGGAAATCTTCGTCCTGAACAAAACCCTTACCGGAGCATTTCGGGTTGGGGTATCTAGTAAGCTGGTTATCAAGGGACTCTCAGCCGCATCTGGAATTTCGGAAGCCGTGTTAGCCCATCGTTTAATGGGAGATTTTGACCCAACCGTCGAATTCTTCGAGCAGCTTGTCAGTAAAGATGGTGTAGAAGCATCTCCTAGCCAGCCTTACCCGTTTTTCCTAGCGTCGCCGTTGGAAGAGGAAAAATTTAGCAGAGAAACGATGGCGGAGTGGCAATCAGAATGGAAATGGGATGGCATTCGTGCACAGATCATCAAGCGGCAGGGAGAACTCTTCATCTGGTCCCGTGGCGAAGATTTAATTACTCATCAGTTTCCTGAATTTGAGGAATTTTTTCTAACCCTGTCTGATGGTTGTGTATTTGATGGAGAGATTGTTTGTTGGGATCAGGCAAGCGATCGCCCCATGCCCTTTAACGTCCTCCAAAAGCGGTTGGGTCGCAAGCGTGTGACGAAAAAACTCATGACCGAAAGTCCCGTGCATTTCATCGCCTACGACCTACTCGAACATGATGGTCAAGATATCCGAGAGAAACCACTGGGCGATCGCCGCCAGACGATGAAGGCTATTCTCCAACCTCTGACAGCACCACCTCAAGACAAGCAGCCTAAAGATAGGCAACTAGATAGTTTGCCGCATTCAACCAATCAGGGAAAGCAGCCGTTTTCCCCTGCACCATCTTGTCATTCTTCCACTATCCCTGTAGCCAATAGCGAGGGCCGTGTGAGTATTGCCCAGGTTCTAGAATTTGAGACATTCAGAGATTTACAAGTCCTGCGAGAACAGTCGCGGGAGCATGGAGCCGAAGGACTGGTCATGAAAGCACGCAACAGCCCCTATCTTGTGGGACGAAAGCGGGGCTATTGGTGGAAATATAAGGTCGAACCCATGACCCTCGATGCGGTGCTCATCTATGCTCAGGCAGGTAGCGGCAAACGGGCAAACCTATTTACGGACTATACCTTTGCGTTGTGGAAGGGCGAGGACGACGAGAAAGAGCTGATTTCCTTTGCGAAAGCTTATTCCGGCCTAGACAATAAAGAAATCGAAGAACTCGACAAATGGATTCGGCGCAACACAATTGAACGATTTGGCCCAGTTCGATCGGTCAAGCCAACCTATATCTTTGAAATTGGGTTTGAAGGTATTGCAGAGTCCAGTCGCCATAAGTCGGGTATTGCCGTGCGATTTCCTCGCATTTTGCGCTGGCGTAAGGACAAACCCGTCGAAGAAGCTGACACATTACAAACGGCGATGGAGTTATTGAAGAACTATGCATAGTTCCTGGTTCTAGCTCCTCGCCCCGCCCGCCTTTTTATCGTCCCTTAGCTCAACAATCAACTGTTCTAAATCGTTACTGCTTGCCTGATAGACTTCATTACAAAAATGGCACGTTGCTTCAGCCCCATCATCTTTCTCGATCATGTCGCGCAGCTCGTCTTCTCCTAATAGCTTCAGCGCACCTAACATGCGGTCAAACGTACAGCCACAGTCAAACCGAAGGAGCTGGGTTTCGGGAAAGATTTCAAGCCCCATATCGCCCATCAAGTTCTCAAAGATTTGTGGAAGAGACAGCCCTGATCGAAGCAATGGAGTAAATCCTGTGAGTTCTGAAACACGAGATTCTAATGTGCTGATCAGCTCCTCATCCTGAGCTGCTTTGGGCATCACCTGAATAAGAATGCCGCCAGAGGCAGTCACGCCAGTTGCGTCTACAAATACGCCCAATACCAGAGCGGAAGGGGTTTGTTCAGAGCGAGTCAGGTAGTGGGTAATGTCATCGCCAATTTCCCCTGACACTAGCTCAAGGGTACTGGAATAGGGATAGCCATAGCCCATGTCGCGAATGACGTAGAGAAATCCCTCTCGACCTACAGCCCCACCTACATCGAGCTTACCGTTTGCGTTGGGTGGAAGTTCAACATCAGGATTATCCACATAGCCCCGAACCGTACCATCGAGTCCGGCGTCAACCAGGATGCCTCCTAACGGCCCATTCCCTTTAATGCGAATGTTCACTCTCGATTCAGGGCGCTTCATGCTGGAGACCAGGAGCAACCCGGCTGACATGGTGCGCCCTAAAGCCGCTGTTGCGACGTAGGAGAGATGATGGCGCTTGCGAGCCTCGTCAGCCAACTGAGTTGTGATAACCCCCACCGTGCGAATGCCCCCATCTGCCGCTGCTGCTCGAATCAGTTGATCTACCATGCCTTAAAAAAACGCAACAATTCCTTTTGTTATTGTAAGGTGTGCTGTTGTTGAAACCTGGCGAAGTTCAGAATCGACAATTGATGGTGTTGAACATTCGACTCGCCGCCGCTTGCAATCATCCAATAAGCTTCTGATAGCTGAGTGGTATACTCATTCGCACGGTTTTCCAGCCTTAACATTAGAAAGCTGACTTCCCAACCCATCACAACCCTACGTCAACCTTCTTGTGCTCATGCCGCCAAATGATTCTGCCACTGGTTCACCGAAAGGCGATCGCCCGATTGGTTCTCCTTCCTCGCTCGACCATAACGAACAAACCACATCACCCTCTACTCTAGGGATAGACAAGAACGGGATTGAGACAACAAAGCGTTTACCTGATAAGGATTCTCTACCGGCTCTACCCACGCCTCAACTATCCAGTCCGAGTCTGTCAAACGTCGCCTCTGCTGCTCCACCGAATGGTCTGTTGATTGTGGTTGCCCTCATTGTCATGGGCGTTGGACTAGTCTTGAAGACCGACTGGATTGGATTTGCCGGAGCCGGAGTCGCGCTTGTACTTTCGGTTCGTTTATTTTGGATTGTGTCAGCACCTGTTCTGAAGGATGTCATTACACCTCAGCAGCGATCGCTTGCTATTGCTCTGATTGGGGTGATGGGAGCGGCTATTGGCTTTTTGGGTGTCACGGGCTTGCTCGACGAATTTTGGCGCTGGCTCAGTGCCCTGAACTGGGAAGCGGTGGGGGCCTTAGGCGAAATCTTCGGTGCCGTTGGACAGATTCTGATCGCAGTCCTGGCCGTATATATTGCATGGCGTCAGTATGTGATTTCCAAAGACCTGACCATTCAGCAAAATACCATCACCCAACAACAGACCATCGATTCATATTTCCAAGGCATTTCTGAATTGGTGCTGGATGCGGAAGGCTTGCTAGAAGACTGGCCTCAGGAACGGGCGATCGCCGAAGGGCGAACGGCTGCAATTTTGGGGAGCGTTGATGCAGGAGGAAAGGCAAAAATCATTCGGTTTCTGTCGCGATCGCGTTTGCTTACCCCACTCAGGCGCGATCGCCACCTAGGGCGAGCCATGCTAGATGGCATGGGAGGCTATCAAGAAGACCGAGACTATGGCATCCGAGTGATTGATTTAGGGGTCATGTTAGCGGCAGCCAACTTAGCGACGACTGACTTGCGTTGGACTGATTTAAGTGATGCAAATTTTGTCCGTGCCAATTTGAGTGGCTGTGATTTGGTAAAAGCAAACTTAGCCAGAGCAATTTTGTATGAAACCAACTTGCAGAACGCAGATCTGATGGGGACTCGTCTCTTTTACGGAACAGCACAAAATGCTAGCCCACGCACCCGAGCCGACATTCCAAATTATGAGACAGGAGAGTGTACAGGGGCTGTCGTCGAAAACGCTGACTTATCTGGGATTCAACGCCTCTCAAAAGAGCAGCATTATTATTGTTGTTCCTGGTGCGGATCAAAAACTCGAGGCACGATTCCCGGCGGATGTGCAGGTATTCCAAACAAGCTTGGGCGATAACACAAGAACATTGGCGTGGCTATCCCTCAAATCAGCAATGCCCGAA
>JBCCWF010000458.1:0-5491 GCA_039194035.1 Cyanobacteria bacterium P01_E01_bin.6
AGGATGGAGCTAAACGGTTCTGCCGGATTCGTGGCTACCTGTCAACATTACGAAAACAGGGACGAAATATCATGGGTGCTCTGATTGACCTTTTTTCTGGCAATCCTCAATCTCCGCTTCCTCAGCCTGAGTAGTTACGATATATTTTTCGAAGGAGTAGCTCAATTTACACTTTCAATGCGTCAAAATTCTTTAGGATTAGTTGACACTGCCCACTGCTTGTGTCGTTTCAGCGCGCAGCTTGAACGATTGAGTTCTTTATTTCGTGATCAGTCGTGATCAGTTCCTGATTTCAAAAGCATTCTTAGTAAGTACAAAAGACTCTTAACACCAAGGACCCTCTCATGGCGGATATTTCAAAAAGTTTTGCAAAACTGTGTCACTCATACATCAAGCTAGCCGATAAGTTTCAGCAGCTTGATGTGGACTATATGACGTTGAAAGGTAAGATTGTGCCGGTTCTCAAGCAGCTTAAGGCGTATCGAACAACCATTGAGGCTTTAAAGCAAGAGAAGAAGGATCTCAAAGCTGAACTTGAAACAGTGAGCGCCAAATACGAAGAACTGAAAGTATTTGAAGAATTACTCAGCCCTGAGATGCAGGCTTTAATTGATGAGGCTCAGGAGCAGGTTGATCTGGTCGATGAAACGCTAACGGAGATGGAGCAAGATGATGATCCAGATCTGTCGGAAGACGATAAGGCCATTCTGAGAGTATTTCGGGATAATCCTGATGCGTTTACGCTGCCTGACTTGGGTTCAGCATCAAGTAGTTCAGCATCAAGTAGTTCAGCGCCAAGTACTAGCGGGAATGGCTACAGTAATGGCAACAACAATCTCTATTCGTTGAATTCAGACCGTTATGAGACAATCGCACCCTAACCGCTTGTGATGCGATTGCCTTCAATTTGATGTTCATTCCCTTCGCGAACGTCAATTGGCTTATATGGTAAGCCGGGATTGTGGGGTGCTCAGCACACCACAATCCTGTTAAGTGTTTTCCGGTTTACGTTATGAGTTCTTAAATTTATGGGGTGAAATCGTATGGTTTGGCGGTATACAGTCCCAAGAAGCATTGCTTTGCTGTTAACGTATGGCCCGTGGCTTAGAGTCACAATCGACCACAATAAGCTGTTAGGGATCTGTAATTAAATAACCTCCTGTAGGGGCGCACAGCTGTGCGCCCCTACAGGAGGTTATTAATCTGCAACTTCCTTGGCTATTGAAATTGCGTGGTTGTTTTCCGCCTGAGGCGGGGAACAACTACGAGAATACGCAAAATAGGTGAGTTTTAGCTTGCCAGCGTTTCAAGTATTCTCTGATTAGGTTGCGTCAGGATCGTCAACATTTAGGCTTTGAACAATCATGGCCTGAGATTGACCCGTATCCACAATTCCTGCTCCCCAGTGTCATTGTGTTTTGTGGGCAGTGACAGTATTTGTCCTGCGCTGGCTGAATGATGGCGTTCAGCGAGATGGGTCAGCAATTCTCATTTTGGATTTTTGCAGTCATTTTGAGGCAGAAAACGTGCAGAGAGAGGCGGTTTTAGGACAGCAAAATGATGATTTTGACCTTCAACATAGATTTAACCGCGAGAATCATTCTCATACTGAGAATTGCTGGAGATGGGTTGTGCGATCGCCCATGGATGAAAACCCTATCTGGTATGCGCTTTCGTCCCCTCATCAACACTAACCGAGCCAATACATTTTTCTGCCCATTCGGATAACCCACTGACGATGAATGATGTGAGAATGACGTTGATTCACAGGTAAGCTGATCTCGATTGAAACGTAGGGTGAATTCTTCTATTTAATCGAGCGGTCTCATTGAATCGGTCGGTCTCGTTGTTGGGAGAATCCTGTTGCCTGAATTCATTCGTCACGTTCAGCCCAAGCTCACCTTCGTGCCCCCTCGCTTTAATCTCTGGGTGCTTCGGCTTGTTCATGCGACTTTGCCTATCCTGCTTCGAGTGCGCACGCGTCCCTGGCTCACCGCAGGTATTCGCCGGGTGGAGGCAGAAAACGGAGAAATCTTGGCGGAATTTTTTCACAAATTCCAATCGGGCAACATCCGATTCATACTTGCCTTTCGTCATGTGGAAGTGGATGACCCCGTCTGCGGACTACAGCTCTTTTCTCGCGTGATTCCAGCCATTGCCCGACAACAGGATATGGCGCTAAAAACACCACTCCACGCTCACTTTGTCTATGAACGCGGCATGTCGCTGTGGGCTGGGCGAGGGTTGAATTGGCTTTTTGCGAATATGGGCGGCATTCCCATTCGGCGGGGGCGCAAACCCGACTGGGCTGGATTGCGGACAGCTCGAACGTTGCTAGTAGACGGCACCATGCCTTTGGCGATCGCCCCTGAAGGAGCCACGAACGGTCATAGTGAACGAGTTGGCCCTTGTGAACCCGGTGGTGCCCAACTTGGCTTTTGGTGTGTCGAGGATTTGAAGAAGGCAGGTCGCTCAGAAACAGTGTTCATTGTGCCTGTGGGCATTCAGTATCGCTACATCACGCCTCCGTGGCGATCGCTCGATCGGCTGCTGACCCAGCTTGAGCAAGACTGTGGACTGTCCCCAATGACCATCGACAACACGACTGATGACAACACGACCGACGATCCCATGGTGCGCACCTATCCGCGCCTCGTCCGCTTGGGCGAGTATCTGCTGACGGTGATGGAGTCTTTTTATCGACGGTTCTACCATCAACCCATTCCAGCGGCCGCTCCCCAGGAGGAATCGGGAGAATCGCCAGATCTGACGGTGCGCCTGCATCGGTTACTGGATGCTGCATTGCGAGTGGCGGAACAACGGTTAGGGATCACGGCAGCGGGAACGTTTGTTGATCGATGTCGCCGTCTTGAAGAAACCGGATGGACGTACATTTATCGCGAGGATCTGAAAGACCGAGCAGAGTTGCCGTCTGTTGAGCGAGGCTTGGCCGATTGGGTGGCGCAAGACGCCAGCTTGCAGATGCTGCACATGCGCCTGGTTGAAAGTTTCGTCGCCGTCACCGGACACTATGTGAAAGACAAGCCTTCGGTGGAACGATTCGCTGAAACGGCGTTGCTCATGTTCGACCTGACGGCTCGGCTGCGGGGTGATACATTACCCAAACGTCCCCAATTGGGCGATCGCTGGGTACAGATGACGGTGAGTGATCCCATCTCGGTGAGCGATCGCTGGGCAGCCTATCAGGGCGATCGCCGTCGTGCCATCACCGATCTCACCGCTGACATCCAACAGGCTCTAGAATCTACGATTCAATAGAGTTTGGGAACCGTCGTTCCCCATATCATGCTGGCTGAGCGGAGTTAGATCCAGATCCCTTGCACAGTAAGCCTTGGGCTCCACTCAGGAGACGGGTAGAGTTTTGGCGAACCAGTTGCTGGTTCGTTGCCAGTTCGTTTATTAGATGCATATCTCCATTCAATGGTTGAATCATTTATTGCTGAATCTGAGTTGCTCCAAACCATGTATGCGTGGCTGATCCGTCATGTTGCGCCTCGGGCTGCGCAGCTTGATACGGATCCCGCTGCATTGCTGGATGCCCTAAAAGGACTCGGTGAACAGGGGTGGCTGGCCTTGCGCGTTCCCACTCACCAGGGCGGACTCGGTGCCGATGCGAACACCTATTTTGGCGCCCAGTTTCTCCTCGCGCGATATTCCGGAGCATTGGCCTTCTTGCAAACCCAACACCAAAGTGCAGCCAGTTTCATTGCAGGGGGTGGGAATCGTGACTTACAGGCTACCTATCTATCGGCGATGGCAACCGGTCAACGGCGAGTGGGGATTGGCTATTCCCATTTGCGCCGTCCGGTATCGCCGCTGCGTGCAATCTCTGAAGAGGCTGGATATCGGCTTCATGGAGACATCCCGTGGGTTACGGGACATGGCTTTTTTGATGACTGTGTCGCTGCCGCAACGCTGCCCAGTGGGGATGCGGTGCTTGGTCTCATTCCCCTCACCGAGCATCAGCCGAGGACTCTGCGCTCTCATCTACAACGCTCTCATCCCTATCCGCAGGGCAGCCTGATCATCAGTGACCCAATGCCATTAATTGCGATGGAGGTGACAAATACGGTGCGGATTAGTCTGGACAACTGGTTTTTGCCTGCATCTCACGTTGTTGATGTGAAGTCGATGGACTGGTTACCCACGAGCGATCGCCAAAAGGTTCTCAAAGCGGCGAGTTTAGCCCTCGGCTGTGCCCAAGCCGGACTCGACATCATCACCGATGCCGTTGACCGAAAGGGCTGGCGATCGCTCACTCCCCATCGGGACTCTCTACAACACGCGGTTAACACATGTTTCACTGCCTGCATTGAACAGCTTTCCAATCCATCGCTTGCCGACTCGGATGTGCATCATCGGCGACGGCTTCGGGCGCAGGCCGTGGATTTGGCTGGTCGCTGTGCTCAGGGGGCGATCGCCACCGTTGGAGGAGCGGCTAATCTGCTGAATCATCCTGCTCAGCGGGTCTATCGAGAAGCGTTGATCGTCACCGTGACAGGACAAACCCCTGACTTGGCAGCGGCAATGTTGTCCCAACTCGCGACTGGCTGTAAGCCTTTGGAGTGAGATGCAGCGATGGATTGCCTCAGGTCTCACACAATGACGATGAGGGTTTGTTCTAGAGATTTGCAATGCAATAACCTAACGACATAAACAATGATCATTGTAGAGGCACATGTAGGGGCGCACAGCCGTGCGCCCCTACTGTCTTGCATTTTTCAGAGGCATCTCGAAGATAGTCCTCAACCGCTTGCTGTTGCTGCTCAGTAGGGATCGCGGCAAGTTCTTCTCCAGTCAGCAGTGTCCCAAGCCAGGTTTCAGGTGGTGTCCAATGTCCCGATCCAGGTAACGCGGGCAGCGTTTCTGGACGTTGACTCCGAGGCCAGGGGTAGGTTTAGAGGTAGGGTTGTTCACAGTTTTTGTCTCCGGGCTCAAAGCCAAAGGCTTTCGCTGTTTCGGAGTCGCCTTCCTCTAAGGTGACGAACACCGCAATCTCGAAAGGGTGGGGCTACATCCGCACTTCGTTGGGCCCCGGTTTAATCGTCACATCATCCTGGCGCACAGACTCCAGCATGAGATATGCGTTGCCGTTGATGGGGCTATCGTCATCACGAAACGGAATAAAGGCGATCGCCGCGATGGCAGGAATTTGTAGCGCATGGTGTGCTTGATTGCGGGCTTCGACAAGGGCAAGCGGATCAACTGCGCTGACAGGACGCCAAGCAATCGATTCCATCATGGTATGTACCTGGGCATCATTAAACCCAAACCCCCAAATCCTGTGCCGCCCGCGCAGCGGGCGGCACAGGATTTGTAAGGCTACGTTTCATTATGGCCATCGGTAGTCCACTAATGTAAAGGATAGAGAAAAACATGACCTATCTACTGTTCACAGCGGCATAGCAGCGATGGCGATAGAAATGACCTGCCCCACCTGCGGCTCCCACGACATCTCAAAGAATGGTAC
>JBCCWF010000459.1:0-5485 GCA_039194035.1 Cyanobacteria bacterium P01_E01_bin.6
GCTATCGTAACCGTCGTTGTCGCTACAATCTACGAGGAAACTTGATTGCCGCAATCTACAACTATGAGCTGTCGCTGGCTGGCTAAGGCACGAGAATATGTCCAAAGCACATGATGGAATGAATATTGCAAGAGGTCTACCATCCCCGATCCACAAAGAATCCGCATCACATAGTCGAGGGGTGAGAGCACGTCCGAAATCCCCCTTTCTAAGGGGGATTTCGGGGGATCGGCTGGTTGCTGAGTGCCGAGATCCCCCCCAGCCCCCCTTGAAAAGGGGGGAGCCAGATCGGAAGTCCCCCTTTCTAAGGGGGATTTAGGTGGATCGGCTTGTTGCTGAGTATCGAGATCCCCCCCAGCCCCCCTTGAAACGGGGGGAGTAGGGATTGAAGAAAAGGATTCACGGCGATCCACCGGAAGAAACGTTCCCAACTCTCGCTCCAATTCCGATCGCGTCTTCAACGGCCGCGTTCCCCGCTCATCCGTCAGCAAATACAGCACCAGCTCCGCCAACTGGGCATACTCTTCCCCACAGTCGTCCACCACATCTTGCAAATAGCGACTGACCAGCTCCTCCTTCGGGTCATCCCCCAAGACACGATACTCCTCCAGCCTCTGAATGCCCTCCGTCTCCAGCTGCGCCCCCACAATTTGCAGCTCAATCGGGCGCACTTCGTCCAGCTCTCCCGACAGCCCCTGCACCAACACCTCCACCAAATCAGGCTCCAGATACGAGCGCGATCGGTTCGTCAGATCATGGATAATTGCTGTGGCCTCGTCAGGACTAAAGTTGCCCAGCCGATACAGCACATTGCGCCCCAAAATGTCGTGCCCCACCACGCCCATGCTGGGCAACTGGTTCGCCTCCAGCAAATAGTGGATGTAGTCTTCCCGCAGAGACACCACCACATTCACAAAGGGAATATTCAGACAGGCTCCCAAAAATTCAAAAAACTGACGCCGCTGGAGAGGCGCAGAATTCGCAAAAAAGAACTCTTCAAACTGGTCAAAGATCAGCACTGGACGCAGATTGAGTGTCTCGAACTCACTCAGGCGAGCCAGAACCGCATCCGTGTTCGTCGCAGGACTGGGCTTCTCCCGGTGATGTGCGCCAGATGGATGCGCGCCAGATGGATGCGCGCCAGACGTTTAGGCACCACGCCGTCGATTAACGCAGTCGTCGAATGCCTCTTCCAATCGAAGGCCCAGCGTCCCCACCCAGTCGGTATACTTTCTCACCAGCACCGGCAGCCCACCCCGCGTACCGATGGCTCGCTTCTTCAGCACCGGAATCAGTCCTGCATTCACCAGAGAACTCTTGCCGACCCCAGAAAACCCATGAATCACAATCAGCTTGTAGTCATTGCGGCCAATGCGCTCCAGCAGATTGTCCAAGTCGCGCTGTCGCCCCGATGCATAGATCTCCGGCGCATACTCGCTCGGATTCTCCGACTCCTCCATGCGGTCGGCCTGGGCACCCAGTCGCCCCGCCCCCACAAACGCTCGAATCCCCGCAACCTTCTCCACCTCCAGCCGCGCCTGCTTCGTCTTAAAGGCATCTAGATAGCGTTTCTGCTGACGATACAGCCGCCGCAACGCCTCCAGCACCTTGCAATAGGTTGTCGGATGACCGCGATCGCCCAAATCTCGTGCCTGTTCCAGATGCGCAACCGCCGCCGCCGTCTCCCCCAGCTGCGCTTCCGCCTCCGCCAACAGCGAGAGATACAATCCCTCTGCCCATCGCTGTGCCCTCGGAGCTTGGCTCAATGTGTCTAACGATTGCTGTGCATGGACTTTAGCCTCGGCCCACCGCTGTCGCTGCAGCGCCACCTCCGCACAAAACCCATAATCCATCGCCAGCCGATCCAGCATGGCGTAGGTCTGGTGCAGCGCAATCCCGCGCGTAGCCAATACCTCCAGGTCATCCCAGCGACCCAGCCGCCTGAGGCAACCCTCCAACCGCCGAATCACCTTCGCAACCATGTACTCCAATCCAGCGGCATCAAACAGCTGGATGCATTCCGCCAAGGGCACCCGCGCCTGCTCCCAATCCTCATCCGTATAGTGAGACAGATCCGATCGACGGGCACTGTCAATCACCCAAAAATATTGCCGTCCCAGGAAATAGAGCGCGAGGGCAAGCTTGAGGGACGGGGTTGGAAGGAACGGGTAGGGGCGAATAGCATTCGCCCTGACGTCGGAAGAGGAGGAGGTTGATGATGATGGGGCTGATGATGATGGGTCAGGGCGAATGCTATTCGCCCCTACATCTGACCTGATGTCGGCTGATGGGGCTGATGATGATGGGTCAGGGCGAATGCTATTCGCCCCTACATTTGACCTGATGTCGGCTGATGAGGATAGCGAATTCTGAGGCTGGGCCGTGTCCGCCGGATGACCACTTGCTGCCTGCTGCCTCCAATGGTCAACACTGCGCAGAAAGAAGCCAACCGCTTGGTTCGTCTCAGGGTCACTATCGTCAATGCAGTAAATTCCCTGGAGGAGGTTTACGTCGGCTTTTAGGTCGGCGGCTAGCGTCAGCTTGCGATCGCGCAGGTCGCGGAGTGCATGGACAAGTTCGGATTGATGAAGATCGCCAAAGGTGTCGATGGCTTTGACGGCTTGAGGCAGCTTCATTGCTGTCGGATCAAATGCCGCCTGATAAATGGCAGCAATGCCCTGCTCAATGGAGTGGACGAGTGGAGGGGTGGCGATCGCCAAAATAGGCGTATCGACCGGAGCAAGGCTAGCAATGTCTGGCGCGTTGCCATTGAACTGATTGAACTGTGCGTCATCCAGCCAAAAGACCAGCGGCAGATTGAACCCCTTCCGAAAGTCTTCTCGCATGTTGTTCGCCACAGCAAACAATCGATCCAGGTCAGCGACTTGCTCAAAGCCAGTCACGAGCACCGCGTCGGGTGAGGCATCAGAAGGCAGCAGGGCTAGCTCCGCTTGAATGTCGGTGAAGAGCGTTTCTGTCTCAGGGGTGAGGTGAATGGTGTAGAGGGAAAGGCGGCAGATGTCTGTCAGCCGATCGATCAGGTGCGATCGCACACTGGCATAGTTGCACCGCACCAGATAGAGATGAAACTCCCCAACAGACCATTCCAGCGTCTGGGCCAGCTCCTCTAAGGTTTCTTGATTACGAATTTCGATGTTGTCTACGGAATCATGAGGCATAGTCTCACCCAGGGATATGAATCGGTGAGGAATGGAGGCTGTCAGTTTCTTGAAAGAATATCCGATAACTCTAAAATAAATCCAGGGAGCACCGGATCAGCAGAAAGGGAACGAGGCTGTTGCAATACGTTGACCGGGCGATCGGGTTGATAGACTTCAACGAGATTGGTATTTGGATCGATCAACCATCCTAGCTGTAATCCATTCTCCAAATACTCCCTCATTTTGGCCCGAACATCCTGGATGCTGTCGCTAGGGGAAACCAGTTCAATGGCGAAATCAGGACAAAGCGGTAAAAATCGACGCTTCTCATCTGGAGTCAACGCATCCCATCGATTTTGTTGAATCCACGCTGCATCAGGCGATCGCGTGGCCCCATTGGGTAACGTAAATCCTGTAGACGAGTCGAATGTTTCCCCCAGTTGAGACTGTTGATTCCATAACCAAAGTTGTCCGACTAACGATGAATTGCGCTTACCCGTTTCTCCTCCTGTTGGGGGCATAATCACAAGTTCTCCAGTGGCAGTGCGCTCTAACCGCACGTCGCGGTTGTGACGACAGAGTTCTTCAAATTGATCATGGGTCAGATCAACCAAGGAATGGAGATCAAGCACGAATGACATATCGCCTCCTTCTAAACAGATGGGCTGGCTAAACGGATGGGCTGGCTGCAAAAATATCTGCTGGTGTTTCGAGATTTCAGCTAAAGACTCTGACTCATTGTCGTAGGCCAGATACTCATCGAACGTTAACAACCGAGGCGTTGTCTGAAGCATGAGTTCATTCCATTCTGATTCCAGTTTAAGGGAAATTATTCGTGCAGTTCCTTCGCATCCATCAACACGGGATTCACGTCAAACCACGACTCACCGTGGTTACGATACTCAAACACCAATCGACTGCGAATCAGCGTTTGATAATCGGCATCACCGCTGACTTTCTTTCGCTGGCGCACCCGACGCAGCAGCTCCCATTCGTTATCCGTGATATACATCGCCATCTCGTTTCGATACGAACGCACGACCTCATCTAGCTTTTCTCGTCGGAGAGAGGGAGGTCGCGATTTTTCTTAATCCAGGCATTGAGGATGCGAAGTAAATCGCGCACATGACCTCCACTCACACGGCAGAGCTGATCCAGCGTTTCAGAGTTTTCAAATAGCTCAGGAATCAACATCAACCGTTCATCGTCACTACAATTTGGAAAGGCTCGCGCCAACACCATCTGCCGTAGCAAGGCCATCCCTTCGTCACAGGTGCCCCCGTCTTGAACCTGGATAGGCACCATGGGCAACACCTTTGGGTCTTCATAAAACCGCGTCATCAGCATCCCATATTCATTTGAGAACTTGAGCGCTAGAGGCATCGTGTAGACCAGATGGCACCGCAGCCCTTTTAGACAGTCGCTCTGATCAATGAAGAGATATTCTTGCTGAGGCCGACCAAAGGATTTTGGACGATTGTCGATGCGATCCAAATTGTCCACAATCACAACCAATCCCCGCTGACCTCGTTGTTTGAGTTTGGCGATCGCCGGTTCGATCAGTTCTTGATTAATGGCCTCGACTAACCGATTCTTTTGCGGTCCGATGTATTGGTTGAGGCGATCGCGCAGGGTGGCATCATTTTTGGTACGAGCGGTGATCTTGCCGATACCTGCCGATAGAGAAAACTCCCCACTATTGTTGATAGCGAAATCTCCCAATCCAGGCACTTGTCCCCCGAGTTCTACCAGCTCAATTTCAGTCATGAGTAGCTTTGACGCACCCTGAAGAATTGCTTTCAGGCCCTTTGGTTCCTATAGGTCTAGCGCATTCAGTTCTTGGCTAATGCGACGGGCGATCGCCAGCAACACATCCCCAATATCCACATCGGCCATTTCGAGATCTTCGCTGGACTCAAAATAGATAACAAAGAACCCCTCATGCTGCAGTTCTTGTTTTAGACGCAATAGCTCCGTTGACTTACCACAGCCAATGTGTCCCGTAAAGAGAGTACACGTGGGCTGATCAGACGAGAAAAACGTAATGTTATCCAGCAATTCTTGAATGATCTCTCCCCCACGCACCGACGAGAAGTCAATGTAGAACTTCTTTTCCTCCGGCTTTTCAACAGATAACGTCCGACCAGGGTTCGTTGCCTGAAAAAAATCCCTGATGTCAACCACCATGGCATGTGTCCTCTGTATCAAGGTCAACGCAGTAGATAGCCATCATTAAATGTCCCCTTCCAAATCCTGTGCCGCGCACACATCGGGCGGCACAGGATTTGGAGTTTTGGTTTTAATCACGACTTGGCAAAATTTAC
>JBCCWF010000460.1:0-5478 GCA_039194035.1 Cyanobacteria bacterium P01_E01_bin.6
ATTAGGGATCTGCAAATAAAGTACCAATAGAGGGGCGGCGGGCTAAGCTCGCCGCCCCTCTATTGGTACTTTATTTGCAGATCCCTTAGCGAGCGATGATACGTTGATGGGCAAGAGTGGAAATGATCGCCTGACAGGGAACTTAATTGATCGAGTTGACGTCTTCTCACTGAGAGGGCACTGTGTAAAACATTCAATCTCATTGCTATCAATCGGGGCAACTATCAACTTGAGTGCAGACGCATTTGTAGAAATTGAAAGGCGATTGTGCCATTAGAGTCGGCTATGCCGCAAACTCCTAAACGCTAGGAATCTTGGTTCTATTCTCTGTGCACCACTTCTACTGCACTCGGCTAACAGTGTGACACCCCCACCTTAAATCGTGTTTGGCATGTGTTCTCGTTCACTCAATGCGACGCATTCATCCAATGCATCGTCCGTAGGAGCGAATGGCCCCATAGCCCAACGGGCATGGCTGCTAACGTCTCTAACGAGGATCTGTAGAGGATCTGTAAATGGCCGTCAACGACATTTATAGAACTGGTAAGTACCTGGACGTCATTAAAACCAAAAACCCAAATCCTGTGCCGCCCGCTGCGCGGGCGGCACAGGATTTGGAAGGTTACGTTTAATGATGGCTAGCTACTTATCAGGCATCTATCCGTTCAACCCCTTGAGACAAGAGTGGTTATAACATAAGCCAGAAAAATCCAGCGGGATTATGGGGCGCTCAGCGCCCTATAATCCCGGCTTAAAATACAAGCCCACAAGAGACCAGAAATAACCATATTCAAGCAACACATTCAAAAAACTGACCTGATTGGGCCATTCTTCATAGACCTATCTTTCAAAGCCCCTGCCAAGTCTCTGGGACATCGTATGAAGAATGTAAGCCTCAATTCAAATTCTTTTTAGAGGAAAATATGCAAAACGCCCAGTTTGAGCGAGAAGTTCTGAAGCTTACAAATGACTTCCGCCAGAAAAATGGATTGAAACCGCTCGTGATTGATCAGAACTTAGAAAAAGCTGCTGATCAACACACTCAAGATATGGCGAAGCAAGACTTCTTTAGCCATACAGGCAAGAATGGTTCCAGCCCATCAAATCGGGCAAAAAACTCAGGCTATGAATCTACGTTTGTAGGAGAAAATATTGCCGCAGGCTACCGGACACCAAAACAGGTGGTAGATGGATGGATCGCCAGTCCAGGACACCGAGCCAATATGCTTAACGCGAACTATAACGAAATTGGCATCGGCTACTACAATCTTCAAAACGACACGGGCAGTGTGAACTACAACAATTATTGGACTCAAGTGTTTGGCAAAGGCACCATCGAACCGTCCAAAACAAAGCCCAAAACTGAACCCAAGCCAGTTAATACTCCTGATTCAGCATCAAGATCGCCAGCAACACCAGCGAAACCCAAACCCCGAGAAACACCAATTCCCGTCTCCAACGGCAGTCCGCCAGTGCGAGATAGAAACAACATCGCACCCCCAAGCAATTCAGATATTCCAACCCCTAAGCCGAATTCAAGTCCCAATCGCAATTCAGATGTGTCGACTCCGAAGACGGGTGGACTAACCTTAAATGGCACAAACACAGCTGATCGATTAATCGGCAGCATTCATAACGATAGTATCCAAGGACTGGGCGGCAACGATAAATTGCAGGGGCGTGCTGGCCATGATCAGTTGAGAGGAGGTCGCGGTCGCGATCGCCTCTCTGGCGGCGCAGGAAACGACAGGCTGCAAGGCGGACAAGGCAATGACAAGCTTCGGGGAATGACGGGCAACAACACCCTCACAGGTAATGGCGGTCGCGATATTTTCGTCTTGTATCGAGGAGATGGACAGGCCACCATTACTGATTTCCAAAACGGCAAGGATCGCATCCGCTTAGGAAATAATATGAAACTTGGCAACATCACCATTCAACAGCAAGGCAAGGATACGATCCTCCAAACAGGAACGGATTTAATCGGAGTGCTGAAGAATGTTGACGCAACCAGCATCACATCAGATTCGTTTATTTAAGGTTATTCTCACACCCCACTCCTACAAGCGCTGAGGCTAAAGTTTCATTGAATCTTGTGAAACAATATTCTCACGGCCTCCATCGAGGTTTAGCTGTGGCCAGATTGATAAGACCATGTTTGTGGTGGGTGCTGAGCGCTCACCACAAACATGGTCTTATCAATAATGGTCATGGCCTAACTCACGTGTCTACCGCTATAACGAGCGTCACATCGATTTTCTGTGAGTGGAGGGAACTTAGAAGTTGTGGCGGACGTCTTTTAAGGAAACTGTAGCTTACATAACAAAAAGCATCGCTACAGATGGGGCTATCTATCCAACCAAGCAACAACGGATATTGCACGGTTATTGAACGATTGAAGACTGTGTACTCGCTACCACCACATTTACCCGACGTCCGACGTCAACGTCCCTAACGCAGGTTTATTAATCTGCTTGCATCACAGGAATTTCATGAAACGCTAAATCTTACGCTTGTACGTAGATTTCAGAGCATAGAGATTCAGACCACCGAGATTCAGACCACCGAGATTCAGAGCACCGAGAACCCAATCTGCCTCAGATGGACATTGGCATTCCAGCAGAAAACTAGGATGAGAGAGGTCATGTGCGATCGCCTCTACGTTTACCGAAATGTTGGGTTCTCTGGTTTTCTAGCTCTCACGAATGGCTCTATCAAATGAATCTGTAAGTCGCTTGGCGTTATTAAACTAAAAACCCAAAAACCTGGGGAGCGTCCCAGGTTTTTAAAGTGAGTTTATTGATGCCTATCTACTTACATGAGATTCAGGGAATGGGTATGACGCATCGCCGACGATCTGTTTGCATGAACCAATCACCGTGCAGTGGAGCCGAAAATACCGTGTTGCGTGTTCCTCCTCAGTAGAGAGAGCATATAACGCATTGGCCTTGTAATACCAACAGGTGAAATTTGCTGGCCGTTTTAAGATGCCAAATCCACTGATGGATTTATGAACCAATAGACTTACGGGACTTAAGCATGTGAGCGACTTTTCTGGAGATGACGTCTTGATAATGACGCACGTGAAAAATCGTTCCAAGTTTTCAGAGCATGACATGACATGCATAAGTCCTAAATCAACCTAATTAAAAAAATGGAGAAGTCATTTATGGAAAACGCCGCCTTTGAACAAGAGGTTCTGAAGCTCACCAATGAATTTCGTCAGAAAAATGGGCTGAAACCACTTGTCATCGATCAGAATTTAGACAAAGCTGCTGATCAACACACCGAGAACATGGCGAAACGAGACTTCTTTAGCCATACAGGTAAAGACGGCTCTCGTCCTTGGGATCGGGCACAAAGCGCAGGTTATGAGTCCAGAACGGTCGGTGAAAACATTGCCGCAGGCTACCGGACACCCAAACAAGTGGTGGATGGATGGATCGCCAGTCCAGGGCATCGCGCCAATATGCTGAATCCAAACTACAACGAAATTGGGATAGGGCACTACTTCTTGCAAAACGACACAGGCAGTGTGAACTACAACAATTACTGGACTCAAGTGTTTGGTAAAGGAACAATCGATGCTCCTAGTCCAACGCCTGCTCCCACACCGACTCCAGCACCAGCTCCTAGTCCCGCACCGACTCCTGCGCCTAGTCCCGCACCGACTCCTCCATCAACAAATGAAACGGATCGCTTCGACCAGGAAGTTCTGAGATTGGTGAATAACGAGCGCACTCAGCGTGGGTTGAAACCTTTGACGCTGAATGAGCGACTCGATCAGGCTGCCGATGGTCATTCTAAAAACATGGCTGAAAAAGACTTCTTTAGTCACACAGGTAAAGATGGCTCGTCTGCGGGAGACCGAATTGCTAAAACGGGTTACAAGGCAAGGACGTGGGGAGAAAATATTGCGGCTGGTCAGCGTACTCCTGCGGATGTTGTCAGGGGTTGGATGAATAGCTCTG
The DNA here is from genome assembly GCA_039194035.1 of Cyanobacteria bacterium P01_E01_bin.6. Taxonomy (GTDB): domain Bacteria; phylum Cyanobacteriota; class Cyanobacteriia; order CAKZMO01; family CAKZMO01; genus JBCCWF01. The sequence goes on from JBCCWF010000460.1 coordinate 3,972, forward strand.
GTCATCGAGCTAACATTCTCAATCCCAACTTTACTCAGATGGGATTGGGCTACAAATCTCTCAGCAACGATACTGGTAACGTGAACTACGGTCGCTATTGGACTCAGGTTTTTGGAGCCAGTCAGGGGACGCCGACTCCCGCTCCTACACCGACTCCTGCTCCTACACCGACTCCTGCTCCTACACCGACTCCCGCCCCCAATCCCAACCCTAGTGGCAATGAATCTTCGCGGTATGAAGCCGAGCAATTGGATCTCAGTGGGTATCGAGTAGAAACGGTAAAGGGTTCGGGTGCTTCTGGTGGCAAGCACATCAGGACAAGCAAGAACGGCACAGGCACAGCCTCAGGAATTTTTGACGGTAAAGCTGGCACCTATCAAGTTAAAGTAGGCTACTTCGATGAAAGCGATGGGCGTTCATCCGCCTCTATGACCGTCAAAGGCGATCGCCAACGCTTCGTGTTCGACAAGTCATCATCGAGTAATGCGGCATCGCGAAAGTCTCTCACTAATCGCATCACCCACGATGCGATTAATCTCAAGCCAGGCGATCGCTTCGAGATTTCAGGCAAGGGCGATCGCGGCGAATTTGCTCGATTTGACTACATTGAATTTATCCCAACCAAAGGCGGCGGCAAGCCTGCACCAACACCTGCACCTTCGGGGAATGGAAAAGCCATGAATTTAGGCAATCTAGAATCCTATGGGGGCAGCCAAGACGTCAATGCCAAGGTTACGTTGAGTGGCAACAAGCAGCGGGTTACCTTAGCTGGAAATGGCTGGAAGAAACTTCCTGTCAATTACACCATTACGCCTGAAACTATGTTGGAAGTTCGTTTCCGCAGTAATAAAGAGGGCGAGATTCAAGGGATTGGGTTCGACAACAACAACAATATTGGTGGCACTGACAAAAATCGATTGTTCCGATTAACAGGGACGCAGAATTTTGGCAAAAAAGAGTTCAATGATTACGTCACTAATTCTGGCTGGAAAACATACAAAATTCCAGTGGGTGACTATTTCACAGGTAAGATGAGATATCTTACTCTTGCGAATGACCACGATGTCAAGAATCCGACGGCTGTCAGCGAATTTCAGTCCATCAAGCTATACGAAGCAGGTATGGGAGAATCCAGTGATCTTCATGCCAAGATGCCCTTTGACCAACAGGACATCATTAGTGCCGGAATGCCAAAAAATCAGACCTTTGATATGACTGGCTCGAAGTCGTCACCCATTGGCTAAATCAGTCTCATACAGCGCTGTGCAACGCTGATTAAGTGGTGATGTGGGGTGCGCCGCGCCCCACACACCGCTTTTTTGTACTCAGCGAGGTTGCATATCACTATATAGCCGTTATATAGCCGTAGACACGTAAGTTAGGACGGACATTTTTATGGAGCGCTCAGTGCTCCACAATTCTGTTAATAAATTTCCACGATTTCCGTTATTAGGGACTTGCTAGAAAATAAAGTACCAATAGAGGGGCGGCGGGCTAAGCCCGCCGC
>JBCCWF010000461.1:0-5461 GCA_039194035.1 Cyanobacteria bacterium P01_E01_bin.6
TCCATCCTCTGGTGCAGTTGTGTCACTCGCTCTTTGCTCAAGGGCAATCTGTTGAACAAGTTGTGGAGGTCATGATGCCTGCCTAAGGCTATTTTTTCTTCTTAAAACAAAAAAACTTCGAGAACTTTGCCAAGTCGTGTAACTTACCGCTATTAGTAGTTTTGGCAAAAGAGCTGAGTCCAACTGGCAAAAAATCGCGCAGCCCGTGCTTGTTGCCAACGGTGAGGACGACATCATGGTTCCAAGTGTCAATTCTGCGCACCTCTACTTGGGGCTCCCAGATGCCAAGCTTGTGCTTTAAAAGATGCCGGACACGCAGGCGTGTTTCAGCATCATGAGGGATTCGTCAGCGAAGCATTGAAATTTTTGTCCGATTGAATCTGATAATTCTCTCTGCCTAGATTCGCCCGGAGAAACAGTTCAAAAATGAACTTTAGAGTTTATATTTCAAGACACCAAACAAGCGATTATGAATCAAACAATCAGCCGCCAATTCACGTTGGCATCGAGACCAGTTGGCCTTCCAGTCAGTAGCGATTGGGATTTGATTACCAAGCCACTCAATGATCCTGGAGATGAACAGCTGCTAATTCAGGTGAAATACGTTGCGTTGGATCCTGGGTTTAGGAGCATTTTGAACGAAGGAACGTCACAGTCTGCAACGCTGCCGATTGGGACTGTAATGCCTGCATTTTTCGTCGGACAAGTACTGAAATCGAATCACTCCGATTATGTACCTGGGGATTTTGTATACGGTCAGGGAGGAGTCCAAGATTATCTGATTTCGAACGTCGAAGGCTTGATAAAAGTCGACCCATCACTTGGGCCTCTTCCCATGTTTCTCAATCTTCTCGGGACAACTGGAATGGCAGCCTATTTCGGGTTGCTCAGGTCGGGGCAACCCAAACCAGGAGAAACTGTTGTTGTTTCTGCGGCAGCTGGTGCTGTCGGCTCGGTTGTCGGTCAGATTGCCGTGATAAAGGGGGCTCGAGCGATTGGTATTGCTGGTGGGGCCCAGAAATGCGAATACCTCAAAAAAATTGGGTTTGATGGAGCCATCGATTATAAGTCTGATGATGTACAAGCCAAGCTTCGAGAGTTTTGTCCCAATGGCGTGGATATTTACTTCGATAACGTGGGTGGAGAAATGTTGGACTTGCTGCTTACCCAAATCCGGGTCGGAGCAAGGATTGTAATGTGTGGAGCAATCTCACAATACAATTCAGTTGAACCTATCTCAGGTCTTAAAAATTACCTGATGTTGTTAGCAAAGCGTGCCCGTATCGAAGGAATACTGTTCGCAGATTATTCAAGTGAGTTTGAGTTGGCCACTAAAGACCTTTTGATGTGGTATTCGCAAGGACACATCACAACTAAGGAACATATAGTTGAAGGATTGGAGGCATTTCCCACCGCATTTCAGAAGTTGTTTAGTGGCGGAAATTTCGGCAAGTTAATTTTGCAGATCTAGCGATCCAAGTTGACATTGTGCCGACTACTTAGGTGTCGATTCTGCGAAGCCAGGCGACGATCCGCGCCGATGAATGCTGAATACGCATCGGCTAGATTGCAGAGTTTGGTGTGAACAACGAGTATATTGCAGAGAATTGCAGACATATGCGGTCGATCGCATATGTTGTGATCGTTGAGAGCTCACTGAGGGGCTGGTCAAAAACTGGGTAGAGCGGCTTTTTCGGCCTTACCTCGCTTGAGAAATGTTGATCACATATATCGCAAGTTCAGCACCCGGGCTTATTAACTTCGCAGCGCCCCCGGCGATAGCGCCCTTGATGTCATCTCCTGGCTTCTTGAACGAACAGACGATGAGACACTGATTCGCAACGATGCAGTTTCCGGGGGCGACAGAAGCCTGCCGAGTGCCGAAGTTTCCGCCGGCCCAAGACTTTTTCGTTGGGCAGAAATGTCAATTCGCTCATACTCACTTCTGAGGTCAGTCTGCCACCTAACGTGACGCGAGATGAGCGGCAATTGTCCGTTCCATCGAGCAGTTGGAGAGCGCCTCCGCGCCGCTCATCTCGCGTCACGTTGGCGAGGGCGAAGCGATCGCCAACTATATATTCAACGACAGATCTGACATCTAATCTGGGTTAGTGGGTGGTTATACGTCGAATCTGTCGTCTAATTTCTGCTATTCGAGATTTTATCCGACACTTCTGACGTTTAACCCCAAACCTAAGAGGATTAGAGGATGTTTGAAAAGCCTCTAGGTCTGTCTTTGGCTACCTTTAGTACTGATAAACAGTAACGAACTAATAGGCGTTTGAGTCTGTCTGCTGATTGCACTTAGTGTCTTCTGGAACTTAAATCGACCCTTTTAAAACATCCTCTTAGACGACACTTCTGACGCATAACTCCTTATATGGAGTAAGGGAGCTATCCTTGACGGGGTTTTCTATCGTCTGAAGAATGGCTGCAATTGGAGCGACTGACCCAACGATCTGCCTCCCTACTCGAGCGTGTTTCGGCATGACAAACAATGGCGTGACGATGGGGTGATGACAGACATCATGGCGATTCTACATGAAGACGTTCGTGAGTAGGTTAAAAGAAATAGCGTGGACAACCCTGATTATTATCGATTCTCAAGCAGTTAAAAATACCTGTAATGCCGGAATTGAGAGTAAAGGGTTTTATCGCGACAATGCTACCAATGGGATCAAACGATATCTTGCGGTGGACAGCTTGGGCGTTCCCTGTTGCACCTATGGCACCCAAGCGAATGTGACGGATGATGCCGAATGATGCCGGGCTGATTGAGATGCTAAGCGCTCATGTTGACTACTTCAAACGCAAGCCTGTCAACGTTCCTAAGATGACCATCGTGTCTGACTGGAACGGTTGAACTGAGGAGCCAATTGCTACCGAAAAAGATACCAAATGGTTTCTATAAGTAGCTTGGCGATATCTTTTAGCCGTCATCAGGAAGAATCACTGCAATCCGTTTTGGCAGAAGCAACAGCGTTAACAACTCATGACGCGGCACAATTAAGGTCACGGGATCGCTCAAAACGGTAGCTGGGCAGCTTCGACGACGGCGGACAGAACATTAATGACCTTTCGTCCTAGAACGGTAGCTAGGGTACCGCAGAGGAGCGGAACCGAAATCGCGCCGATCAATCTTCCTGTGCCCACGGCCGCCCAATTGCCGTAGGTCATATCCACCGACAGCCACAGATACGCCAGAATGGGCACGCCGCTCAGGAATACTCCAATCAGAAAGTTGCGGACAGCGATCGCCAGCGATTTTTCGTTTGTTTCAGTCAATTGAGACGGATCAGATGCCATCGGTTTACTCCGGTAAGAACTAAAGAACTGCCATCTATCGCTTTAGCCATTTGGGTTAGGACACCGAGTATTATCCAGTTGCCTAGTCCATGGCTTCGCCGTTGCGTCCTAACAGAGGTAGCGACGGCTATGATGGCTATTTTTCCCAGCCTAAGCTAGCGTTAAGACCGCAACATCTTGCTGTCAGGTCTACCCACTTGGGTGAGGAAAGCCTCCTCTAGACGATCACCCAACTGTAGGCAGAGGCGAGCAGTTGTTTCCCGCTACAGTTAGGTATCGACGGGGCGATCGCAGAACTCTGTTGAATGTTGAAGGTTATTCATGACAAACATACGTCCTTACGAATCTGCTGACTGGGCTAGGCTGTGCGAAATCCACGATGCTGCCCGTCTAGATGAACTGCGCTTTACCGTTGGTACCAGCGCGTTTCTGACCCTGGAGCAAACGGCTGAAAGCGAAGGTCTTTTTGACGACAAGCTGGTTGTTGCAGACGTGGATGGCGTTGTTCAGGGATTTGTTGCCTATAGCGACGAGGAACTGACTTGGCTTTATGTTGATCCGCAGTTTTATAAAAAAGGCGTCGGGCGGGCGTTAGTCCGTCATGCTGTTGCAGACTCAGCAGCCGACATGGAACTTGAGTTACTTGAAGGCAATGCACCGGCTCTAAAACTGTATCTCTCGGAAGGCTTTAGGGTGATCAAGCGCATTGAGGGTAAGCTCGAAGGCAACGAGGATTTTGCTGCGGTAGGTCTTGTTTTAAGGTATGAAGCAGCTTAGACCGTTCAAACCCTTAGTGCCCATGCTTGTGCAGCTAGAGTGAGCTTTGGGACTATCACAGGTAATTGGCTTTTGGCTTGTTAAGCGCGTGGGGGCAGCGGCGATAGAAAAGGGCATCGCATCGACTGTCCGCAGTGTAGACAGGTCATGTGGTGATGCTCCTGTTCCACGACGCTGTAGAGTGTCTCGCCCGCCAGCGTGGTTGGAAAATAGTAATTGCTGAGTCTTGTAAGCAATGGGATGAGAAAGGGCGATCGCACCATGTGGAGACAGAAAGCAAGTATTGTGAAAAATCTTCCAAGACATTCAGCGGGGCGATCGCCAAAAGTCCTGGTGAACCGCAATAATCTCATCCGTCACCTGCTCAAAAGGCCCCCACACCCGAATCGGTTTTTGTCCCCGCTCAAATACCTGACGGCACGGTAAATCGAGGGTCGGGTTTTCGGCATCATTTCCAGTGAGCGTGAGCAGTGTTGCTTCAGACACACCGTAGACCAATCGTCCAACATTTCCCCAATACATCGTGCCAGCACACATCGCACAGGGTTCAACGGTAGTGTATAGCGTGCAGTTCCACAGATGGTCTGCACTAAAATTCGTGGCAGCGGTTCGAACCAGTGTCGATTCTGCGTGATTCACGGTGTTGATGTTGCCTTGGTCTGCCAGCACTGTGTCGTGGTCAGGGGCGACCAACATTGCGCCAAAGGGATGATGACCCAGTGTTCTGGCGCGAATGGCGATCGCATTGGCGCGGCGTAGATGACAGAGCATGACCTCCAAGGACGGGTCAGGGTTTGCAAATGGGGGGTGTAATTCGCTCAAAGACGATATCCAAATCAATGGGCATTTAGTATCTTGAAGGCGCATCTCGAAGGCGTAAGCTAAAACTCACCTATTGTGCGTATGTTGGTGGTTGTTCTTTGCCGAAGGCGGGGGATAATCACGCAATTTAAATCGCTAACAATAGCTAACAACTTAATCTCGAAGGTGGGAGCAAGGGAGTGGGCGATCGCCCACTCCCTATCGTCTCTGCTCACAGTAATCTGCTCACAGTAAGATAATTGTTTTCAGAAATTTGGTGTACTGGTACACCATATATTCTTTCGATCCAGCCAAGAATGATGGCAATCAAGAAGACAACCAATGCGGTGAAGGCATTCGTTGGATGACGCGTATTCTAACTCCATCTGTTGATGAACCGTTGCTATGACAGGCGTAGGAAATATCTATGATTGATCTAGGACTTACGCAGCAGCCATGGACAGAGAAGGCTGTTTGAGTTGCTGACAGAGATAGTGGTCGAGCAGCCCATGCTTGAGTTGGTAAATGGTTTGCCCCATCTGCTGGGCCAACTCATTGAGGCGAACCCACACCAGAA
>JBCCWF010000462.1:0-5456 GCA_039194035.1 Cyanobacteria bacterium P01_E01_bin.6
GCCCCTCCGGGGCGCTCCCCAGGTTTTTAAAGTGCGTGTATTGATGCCTATCTATTTAATGAGGAATGAATATGTTTGAAACGTTCATAGCGGTTCTATAACCAAGTCGCCACAGTTCACTCATGAGAGTGAGGCGGTATAAAACATCCTCTGAAAACGCTAACGATACCCGTCGCGTTGAACATCTCGCAGACGAGCTTCTGGACGCTTGAACCGATCCAGTTGAGCCTCAAAAAACTGACGATTTGCCAATAGATGATTGGGATCGGGGTCATCCAGTGGATGCAGCAGAGCCGCTCGTAGGGCTTGAATGACAGCAGAGGTGACGTTGTACATGGATCGCTGAAAGGTGATACCTAACTGGATAAGCATGTCATCGTCTCCACGGCAATGTTGCTTATAGTAATCCAGCAAATAGGGAGGCAAAAAATGCAGCATGTCTTGCATCAGCAATGTAGGTGGAATGCCTGCCGTACCAACCGGGAAGACATCCGCATAGAGAATTCCATAGTGAAAGTCTGCTTGATCGGATGGAACTTGTTTGGCTTGAGCATTGTATGATTTGGTGCCCCGAAATGGTGCCGTCCGGTAGAACACGGCTTCCACATACGGTAACGCCGCTTCATACAACCACATAAATCCTTTTGACTTGGGAATAATTTCGTAGCATTCACCCCGAATGTGCGCATGGTGGTAGATGGGGCGGCCGGCGATCGCAAAAATGCCATTCACCAGAAAGTCCATGGCTTCTGGAACAGTCGTGAGCTTACCTTCATCGTAGAGATCCGACATCTCGAAGAATACCGGAGCCATCACCTCCCAAAACAACCCTAGATTGGAGTAGTAAGAGAGCTGCCTAACTTGCTCAATGAACATATCGGGAAAGAGGGCATATAACCCCAACATCACAGGATTGCCCTGAAAATAGGCTCGAATTGCACGGTCGGCATTCGCCTTATATTCGTCAGTGTCCAGATACGCGTCAAATTTGTTGACGGGTGCATACATTTTCCGGTGCCACAGCATCGCACGCATACAGGCTTCTGCAAATTCCATGTTGATGCGATCGTGCCAAAGGTGATGAAGCAGACGAGGGAGATGCTGATTCGTTTCGCCTTTTTCCATGAACTCCAGCAGTTCTGGATGGGCTTTGGCTGTGCCTCTCCAAATCCGCAAGTCTGCATCGTCTCCAGCGTAATGATTGTGGAGATCTAAGTATTCTTTGGGGAGAAAGTACTTGAATGCTGGTAGCGGATTGAGAAAAACTCGTTCCGCAATGTAGAGCAAATCTCGCCAATAAAAATCCATCGGCACCGCATATGCCTTATAGATGCCGATAATCTGCATCAAGTTTTCGGGGGTGTCCGGCAACATCGAGCCACCGGCTTCTAAGCGATGGATGATATCGGCAAATTCATGAGTTGAGGGCGGCAATTTGGCGAGAAGCGGCGTATCAAGCGTGGTAGTCATGGTATTAACCAGGATTCAACAGATGTCAGTGCAATAAAGCGAGAACTCAACGTCAGACAGATAACGGAACTGGATGGAGGCATTCCGTGATTCAATCACACGGGAGCCAATGAATGCATGATGGATGAGCATGAGGAAAGCAATACTCTCCTTCCACATCTGTGATAGTGGATCAAATGGGTGGGGCTGTAGACATCGATGCCACCGGTAACGCCACAACATTGGGTTGAGCAAATCTAATGTCTTGAATAAGTTGATTAAAGGAAACATGTTCGGTTGGCGTCGCAGGAAGCGAGTCAATCATCATCGTCATTGTTGACTCGCTCCAGCGCACGAGCCAGGTTGGCTGAACGCCAAAGAATAGAATGGCACCCACTAAAATCAAGGCTGGAACTCGCTCACGCCATTCCACTTTTGGGAAATAGGCGATCGCATTATCTAAGCGCCCAAAACACGTTCGGTTCAGCAAAATGACAAAATACACCGCCGTGAGTCCACTGCCCACCACACAAAGAAGAGTCTGCCATGGAAAGACACTGTAGCTGCCTTGAAAGACCAAAAACTCAGCAATAAAACCAATGAGCCCTGGAATTCCAGCACTGGCCATGCCGCCAAGCACCAGCAATGCACTAATGAGGGGGAGTCCTCGCACAGGGTTCATCAAGCCGTTCAAGACATCAAGTTCGCGAGTTCCAACTTTGGCTTCTACAATACCAACAAGATGAAAGAGAATCGCCAAGATGAGTCCATGGGCAACCATTTGCGCCACAGCGCCAACCATACTGAGACCCGTAAGAGAGGCACCTCCGAGAAGAATGTAGCCCATGTGTCCAATCGAGCTGTAGGCGACCATGCGCTTGATATCTTTTTGGGCGATCGCCACCAATGCACCGTACAACACGCTCACAGTCGCCCAAGTCGCGAGTCCTGGCGACATCAACGTCCAGGCATCTGGAAATAGACTAAAGCCAAATCGCAGCAGTCCATAGGCACCCAGTTTCGCTAAAACACCTCCCAGCAAAATCGCAACTGGCGAGGAAGCCGCCACATAGGTATCTGGTAACCAGGTATGGAGCGGAAAGAGTGGAACCTTGATGCCAAAGCCAATCAGAATCACACTCAGAAGCAGCACTTGAAGGCCGAGCGTAAGCGATTGACCAGCAAGGGATTCGTAGGCAAAACTAGACGCCCCTGTAAACCAAATCAGTCCTAAAAAGGCTAATAGAATTAAGGCTCCTGAAACAGCGGTATAGAGTAAAAATTTCGTTGCTGCGTATCCCCGTTTTTCACCCCCCCAAATCGAAACGAGTAAGTAAAAGGGGATTAACTCAATTTCATAGAACAAGAAAAATAGCAGTAGATTATGAGCTAGAAATGCGCCTGCAACCGCACCACTCACAAAGAGCATCAGCGCATAAAACAGGCGAGGGCGATTGGTTTCTTCGGCACTGCTGTAAATCGCAATCCACGTCAAGAAACTATTGAGAGCCAGCATGGGGAACGAGAGTCCGTCAACGGCTATGTCGTAATCAAGGCCCAGCAATGGAAGCCATGCTATGTACTCTTGGAATTGAAAGGAAGCATCTGTGAAATCAAATTGAGTGCCTAGCCATAGGGTCCAGAGGAGCACAAGGCCACTGAGCAAAAGCGCCGTAAACTTCAGACGATGTATCGGCAGAGGCAAGAAGGCAACTCCCAGAGCGCCTAAAACTGGAAACCAAATGAGTGTACTAAGCATAGGAGGTGTTGATACCTTTTCACCAGATGAACGAAAGCCAGACTGTGCACAGGCACTGCATCAAAGAGGGACGACTTCTAGCGTCACCGCTAGCAACGCTAGCGAAAGAAAAAGTGTGAGACAGGAACCCACCCAACGGCTAGGGCGATCGCCACACTCGCTAGGGCAATGGTCAAGATATAGAACTGACTCTGTCCAGTGTTGCTATACCTTAAGGTCTCCCCGCCAACGAGGGAGGCAAGACCAACCAAATTGACAAGCCCATCCACAATAAAGCGATCAAACCAATCGGCTAAGCGAGAGATGACAGCCACCCCAAACACAACGGTTGAGCGATAGATCTGCGGCGTGTATAAGTCGTTGGCAAAGAGGTTCTGAATCCATTGCAATGGCAGACGGACTGGCTTCGGAATAGATTGACCGATGTAGATCACGCCGCCTGCGAAACATCCCAAAAGACTCGACCATAGCAACAATAGCGCCACATTTTGGTCAAGCATTGCCCAACTCGGAAGCAGCGATAAACGTTGCAGAATAAGCGGCAGATGTAGCGTGAAGCCCAATAACCCCATCATCGGCAGAATCAACAGCCATGAACTCTCTGGCGATCGCTCGGTCATTGGCTGAGCTTTCCCTGCAAAAATCAGTCCAAACTCCCGAACCATGCTGAATGCCGTGAGGCCATTAACAATGAGGACAAGACCAAACAGCCAAGGGTGGGTTACCCACAAGCCATCTGCCAATTTGAGCAATGCCCAGAATCCTCCCAGCGGGGGCAGTCCAATTAATCCAGCGATGCCAACAAGAAAACACAAACCGGAGATAGGGCGACGACTCCAAAGTCCTCCGAGCTGCGTCAAGTCTTGTGTAATCGAATTTAGGATAACGGACCCTGCGCTCATAGTTAACAACGCTTGTGCAAGTGCATGGCTAAGAATGAGGAGAAGCGCTGCTTCGCTATGATGGGTTCCCACAGCAATAAAAACCAAACCCATGTAACTACTGACGGTGTAAGAGAGCGATCGCTTCACATCAATTTGGGCCAGGGAAATCAGAGTGCCTCCCACAGCAGTCGCCGCACCAATCACAATCATGACCGTTAGTGTGACAGGTGAAAGCATCAGAACCGGCTCTAACTTGATGAGAACCCACGCTCCTGTTGCAACTATCACCGAGTTTCGAAGAATTGTACTTGGAGCAGGCCCCTCCATTGCCTCATCCAGCCATAAATGAAGCGGAAACTGAGCACATTTGCCCATGGGGCCAGCAATCAGCGCTAAACCCAATAAGGTTGAGGTTGCAGGAGCGATTTTCGCTGTTTCGGCCCACTGTGCTAACTCATCAAAATTCCATGTTCCTGCTAAGGGATAAAGCGCCAATACGCCCATGAGCAAAAATAAGTCACCCACTCGTTTCGTTAAAAATGCGTCTCGTGCCCCAGTCACCACTAGTGACTGATTCAGCCAAAAACCAACAAGCAGGTAAGTTCCTAACGTCAGGATTTCCAGCAACATATAGCTAAAGAACAGGGAATCGCACAAAACCAACGCACACATGCCCGCTTCGAACAATGCCAAAAATGCGAAAAATCGTGCCCACCCCCAATCCATCTCCAAATAGCCAACGGCATAAACCTGAGCGAGGAAATTAAGCCCAGTCACCAAAATGATTGCACCAACGGTAATTGAAGAAATCTCGATGGGAATTGTAAGATTTAGGCCAGCAACCTGTAGCCATAAAATCTCTAGGTGTTGGGGACCCTGCTGCCACACGCCAGGAAACCCAAGGACACCGTGGAGAAGGGCAAGAAATGTCGTAAATAGATTCACATACCCTGCTGGCCTCGGCCCAGTTCGCTGAAATAACCCTGGCGACCATAGAACGCTAAACAGCATTCCAATCAAGGGATAACAGGGAACCAGCCAAAATGTTTCTATTAAAAACTGTGTCATGGGAACCTTGGGCACATCACGAAGCATTAAAAAATCCTACGGCTCAAAGCGTGTGTTCCAACATCTTTGATGTAAACCGCAATTATTTTTATAGACTTGAGTCTATGGTTTTTGATTAATAGATGCTATTTAATCTATGTTGAAATTATGAGACGAAATGGCTTGAAAAGTAAAGAACTGTTGCATAAGGAGATCTGATAAAGCGATGAAACCTCGGCTTATCATGCTTGAGCGAGTGTGAGGCAATGTCACGTTTTGGCTAAATGGTTGGGTATTGCCAGATATCTTAAGTGCCC
>JBCCWF010000463.1:0-5447 GCA_039194035.1 Cyanobacteria bacterium P01_E01_bin.6
GTATCTTTTTTATTTGCAGATCCCTAAGTAGATGGCCATAATTAAACGTATCCTTACAAATCCTGTGCCGCCCGCGCAGCGGGCGGCACAGGATTTGGGGTTTTGGTTTGAATGACGTCCAGGTACTTATCCCTTTTCAGCCAAATATTCTGGTATCCAATTATGCGGAACCAATGCCGCTCCAATATCTTGATTGCAGATTAAACAGTCAGAGCCAGAGAAGGTGTCTGATTCACCCTCACTGGCTCTGCTGGTTTTTAATTGCAACTATTTCTGCCTTCAGGCAACCGAAAGATCATCTGGGTTTGCAGATGCTGTAATAATGTCCATGAGTTCCAGTGGGGAAAGATCAGGATTGGCGCTCAGCATCAATGCAGCAACTCCGGCAACATGGGGCGTTGCAAACGATGTTCCGCTCCAGCTAAAGGTACGCTGTGGATACCAGGGAAGAATTGAATAAACCTGACTTCCGGGTGCAACTACATACGTTGACGATGAGTTTCCACGAGGGTTTGAGAAAGAACTAACATTGGACAATTCATCAACGGCCCCTACTGAAATGGCATAGTTGCGAGACGATGCCCAAAAAGCAGGTTCTCCAGATTGGGTTGAGCCATACCCTTGGCGGTCATTTCCTGAGGCGATCGCCACAAATACACCTTGGTCATAGGCAAACTTAATTGCTTTTTTAAGACTCCGATCCAGTTCCATCCCTGGAGGCCCACCCAGGCTCAGGTTAATAATATCCGCCCCATTGTTAACGGCGTATCGGATTCCTTTTGCTACATCTCGCTGGCGTCCAGACCCATTAGAATCCAGAACTCGCACAGGCATAATTGTTGCTTCTGGTGCAATCCCCGATACCCCAACTCCGTTGTGCTGCCCCGCAATAATGCCTGAGATAAAAGTACCGTGACCATTTGGATCACCGGGTTTGTTACTATTTTTTACAAAATCCCATCCGCGCTGATCGTCTACAAAGCCATTTCCATCATCGTCAATGCCATTACCAGGAATTTCGCCAGGGTTCTGCCATATATTCTGAGCCAGGTCATCATGAGTAAACGAAACGCCAGAATCAATGACAGCAACGACAACGCCTTGTCCTCTTAATCCTTCATCCCAAGCGGCAGAAGCATTGACTAAATTCAAGTTCCAGTCCTCAGAACGTTCAAGTATTGGCCCATTCTTAAATAAGTCGACGTTGCCCGCCGCGGCTACGGCAGCAGACGCATCTAAGAGTCCACTTCCGTGGAAAAATCCTGGTGTCGCCGGTTGCGTTGTCTTTACCCTGAGGCTATATGTCCCCGTTTCCTTCTCTGCAAAGCTTGTGACTTTGATTCCATATTCCACATCGGATTGGGCAACAAATGTGAGCCGAGAGTTTGTAACACCAGACGACTGATCATCATTGTCGAAAAGGAGTTCACCCGTGTTTCGGTCTAGAACCTGAATATAGGTATCAAATGTGCGTGAATTCAGTCTGATATGAATCTGTCGCCCCGCTTCTATGCCTTTGACTTGAAAATGATCGACAAATCGTTTTCGCCGTAAATTATTGAAACTATCACTTTCCTGAAGAGAGCCCTTACGTCGACGGCCAGCGCGCACAACCCGTCCCTTTGCAAAATCGGTCACATTTGCTGACGCCTGACGCCCCAGACGGAACGTTGTTGCCTCACGAAGTTCCCCCTTCTCATTTTGTTCAGACAGTATACCAAGAGTGGCCTTGCTGAGCCTGCGATGGATTGATGAGGATTGTTTTTTTACAGATGAATTAGAAAGCATCTTATCGTCATGAATTGAGGTGGGTAATAGGCTTTTTCCCAAGCAGAAGCCGACGTTTTTCTACCCAGAAAAATCGTCGATTTCTCAACTGGTTTGGCTGACTTTTGTGATTAAGAAGAGACATGATGCACCGTCATTCATGTGCATCAGGTAAACGCCTAATGCAGAGTACCCAGGCGTATCAAGGGCTAAGTAGGTGAATCTATTGAAGTGAAATCTTGACTCAACTCAATGGGTTGGACGTCTGCTGATGAGAATTGTGAAAAATTCCGTACTAGGCTTTTGGCAATTCGCTAGTTTGAGAAGGTTAGAGTCCAAATTCCAAACTTTCCTGTCATCTATGTGTCGTACTGACATTTTCAGGAATATTACGGACATTTAGGTTGAAGCTCATTGAAGTTGTAGCTGATAATGAGAGACATGCTCGGTCTTGATGTGCTGAGTGCCGAGCAGTATGTCATGTCCCAATAGATGGTTGGAGGGGTAGGTCGGCAATGTCCGCCCTATTTTTACTAAGATGAAACACGGCAGAACTGACGACACGTTGTGCTAGCGCCAACTCATTCAACGTTGACGTCTTGTCGATAAGGTTAAATACAATCCAATTTTGTAGCGGCAGCGCGACAGCGACAGACCGGTATACAAAATCAGGCTATTTAATTTTCATTCCCTTAGATATGATTTGAAAGTTCATGTAGCGAGTGCCCTAACTTATTGTGACCAAAGCAGGACAATACAAAGACACGGTTAACCTACCCAAAACATCGTTTGACATGCGTGCAAATGCAGTCAAGCGAGAGCCGGAGATCCAGGAATTTTGGGCAGAGCACCAAATTTACGAAACTCTGTCTCGGGAAAATCCAGGAGAACCGTTCATTCTGCATGATGGGCCGCCCTATGCTAATGGCTCTCTGCATATGGGACACGCACTCAACAAGATTCTGAAAGACACGATTAATAAATACAACATTCTCAAGGGACGAAAGGTCTGCTATGTCCCTGGATGGGACTGTCATGGGTTGCCGATTGAGCTGAAAGTTCTGCAGGGGATGAAGCAGGATGAGCGCAAATCACTGACTCCCATTCAGCTGCGTCAGCGCGCGAAGGCGTGGGCACTCGAACAGGTTGATCAACAGCGCACTAGCTTTAAGCGATACGGCATTTGGGGCGACTGGGAGCATCCCTATATGACGATGACGCCAGACTACGAAGCAGCCCAAGTTGGGGTCTTCGGCAAAATGGCGCTGAAAGGATATATCTACCGGGGATTCAAGTCTGTGCATTGGAGTCCGAGTTCTCGCACTGCATTGGCAGAAGCAGAATTGGAATATCCAGATAACCATGTATCTCAAAGTATCTACGCGGCATTCCAAATGGTGAGCCTTGCAGATGGAGCGAAGGAGGCGTTATCTCCTTTTCTATCTGAGTTGGGCGTTGCTATCTGGACAACGACACCTTGGACGATTCCTGCCAATTTGGCTGTGGCCGTGAATGATGAGTTAACCTACGCCTTTGTTGAAGTGGCCAGCGGAGAACCGTTTAAGTACTTACTGGTCGCTCAAGATTTGGTGGAGCGATTGACTCAGGTCTTCGGCACAGATCTAACGGTAGTCGCAACCTTGCCTGGCAAAGCTCTGGAATATTCGACCTATCATCATCCTCTTTTTGATCGGGACAGTCCGATTGTGATTGGGGGTGACTATGTCACCACTGAATCGGGGACTGGATTGGTTCACACGGCTCCAGGTCACGGGGAAGATGACTTTCGAGTGGGAAAACAGTATGGCCTCCCAGTGCTGTGTCCTGTGGATGAAGCTGGGAACTTTACGGAGGAAGCAGGACAGTTTGCGGGGCTGAATGTACTGAAAACCGCGAATGATGCGGTAATTGAAGCACTCGTTGAAGCCAAGTCGCTGTTGAAGCAAGAGGCGTATCCACACCGATATCCCTATGATTGGCGAACGAAGAAGCCGACAATTTATCGAGCAACAGAACAATGGTTTGCATCGGTGGAGGGATT
This sequence comes from Cyanobacteria bacterium P01_E01_bin.6, assembly GCA_039194035.1. Taxonomy (GTDB): domain Bacteria; phylum Cyanobacteriota; class Cyanobacteriia; order CAKZMO01; family CAKZMO01; genus JBCCWF01. The sequence continues at coordinate 3,809 of JBCCWF010000463.1, forward strand.
CCGAGATGAAGCGATGAAGGCGATCGCCAATGTCCGCTGGATTCCGGCTCAGGGCGAAAACCGGATCACCCCGATGGTGGCTGACCGTTCGGATTGGTGTATTTCCCGCCAGCGAAGTTGGGGGATGCCGATTCCCGTTTTCTACGAGGAAGGCACGGGGGAGACCCTATTGACCCAGGAAACCATCGACCACATCCAAGCCATCATCGCTGAAAAAGGGTCTGATGCCTGGTGGGAGATGTCGGTTGAGGAGCTGTTACCAGAACCCTATCGGAATAACGGCAAGACCTACCAAAAATGCATGGATACGATGGATGTCTGGTTTGATTCTGGCTCCTCTTGGGCAGCCGTTGCCCAACAGCGAGATGGACTCACTTATCCCGTGGATATGTATCTTGAGGGGTCTGACCAACATCGAGGATGGTTCCAGTCGAGTTTGTTGACCAGTGTTGCAGCGAATGGTCATGCGCCCTATAAAACAGTGCTCACTCACGGATTTGCCTTGGATGAGCAGGGACGGAAAATGAGCAAGTCTTTAGGGAATGTGGTGGATCCGGCCATCATCATTGAAGGGGGTAAAAATCAAAAGCAGGAGCCACCCTATGGGGCTGATGTGCTGAGGCTCTGGGTGTCGTCTGTTGATTATTCGTCAGATGTGCCCATTGGCAAAGGCATTCTCAAGCAACTGTCGGATGTCTATCGCAAGATTCGCAACACAGCTCGATTTTTGCTGGGCAATCTGCATGACTTTGATCCAAAAACAGATGCGGTGCCCTATGAGGACTTGCCAGAGCTGGATCGGTATATGCTGCATCGCATCACCGAAGTATTTGACGATGTGACTAATGCATTTGAGACTTATCAGTTTTTCCGGTTTTTCCAAACGGTTCAGGCCTTTTGCGTGATTGATTTGTCGAACTTCTATCTCGATATTGCGAAAGATCGGCTCTACATCAGTAGTCTGAACTCTCCTCGTCGGCGCAGCTGCCAAACCGTATTGGCGATCGCCCTTGAGAATCTGGCTCGGGCGATCGCCCCTGTGCTCTCCCATCTTGCGGAAGACATTTGGCAACACATGCCCTATGAGATGGGACACCGATCGGTATTTGAGGCGGGCTGGGTGCAGATGGATGAGCAGTGGAAGCAACCCCAAATGCTGCCATTGTGGACTCAACTGCGGACGTTGCGAGATGAGGTCAACAAGGTGCTTGAGCAAGCCCGCTCGGACAAAGCCATTGGCTCATCTCTGGCGGCGAAGGTGATGATTTATGTGGCTGATCCTGATTTTCGCCAACAGCTTGCTGCGATGAATGCCAGCGATCGCACTCTCCAGGGCAATCGAGTGGATGAGCTGCGGTATTTCTTCCTGGCTTCTCAGGTTGATCTTTTAGATTCTCCTGATGTGCTCGAAGGTATGAAATACCAGTCGCAAGCGGATGATTTGGGCATTGGTGTGGCAGATGCGGAGGGCGACAAGTGCGATCGCTGCTGGAATCACTCCGTTCATGTGGGCGAATCTGAGGAGCATCCGCTGTTGTGTGAGCGCTGCGTTGAGGCGATCGCCGGCTCATTCTAAGCCGTCACGTTGAACTCTTATCACATTGGACTCCTATCACGTTGGACTTAGGGATGAGCAAAA
>JBCCWF010000464.1:0-5430 GCA_039194035.1 Cyanobacteria bacterium P01_E01_bin.6
ATTTGCCAAACTGCGCGGCCATGCTCATTGACGAGAGCAATGGACAATACGCTACTTGGCAATGAGCGGAACTCTTTTTGAGTGGGCGTTCTGTTCTGAGATTTACAGGCGATCGCCAGTTCCGCAAGAGTCCAAGAATAGCAATGACCATGCACGTCGAAGACGAGGGTATGCAAGTGATCAGCATGAGTGAATCCGACAAGGGTCATAACCTTGCTCCAAGCCAAAACCTATTCCACATCTTCGAAAAATTGAGAGTCGGGACGACTTGATAGCAATTGTCTGGCTGCGTCACATTACCCACTCATCCCCACAAAATATTGCAGATAGGGATTCTCTGAGAGTTGCTCTATGGTTTCTTCATCACTGATGCCCAGAAACTCTTTGATAATCAAGCTGCCCAATGCCATGCGAAATGGTTTTGCCGGTGCTCCCATCCTCTGTGAAAATTGCTCCGCATACGCTGCTTCGAATTCTTCCCATGGAATCATGCTCGCAAGGAGCACCCATCGATTATCGGAACGTAATTTACCTCCGAAGGGTAGATAGAAATTTTCAAAGGATAGTTGCCCTGGACTCGGTACTCGATACATTTCGCAATAATTTTAGGTGCATGGATTTCTGCTAGTTTCCTCCATATGCCTTGCATCGTTCAACTCGAATGTTCTTAATTTTTTCGGGCATTCTCGGATTTTTGCCTTTTTCAGCAAGCTTTAATTAAACTATTCAGGTGTTTTTTGTGTTTATAAGGAAAGATCTGATATGGATCTCAATAGTGCTTTCTCATCTGTTGCTGCGGTTACTGCTGCGGTTATTGCTTATCTAGCGTATCAACTACAAGTTCGTACCAAGGATCAAGAATGGTATGAGAATTTTAATAATCTTTATGCTGAATTCTGGAACGATCCAGATATGGTAATTGTCCGATCTTGGATCGCTTGTTCTGAGGCTTATTTAAAGATCGAGAAAATTTTCGAGAAGCGTATTACCACCAGTGAAGTTAGTGCTTCTGAATATCCAGCCCTAGAAAAAGTTGATAAGTTTTGTAGTTTGATGATTCGCATCTCTGAGCTTACACCAGAAGTAAAAAGTGAACGATACTATCATTTGATTCAAAGGCTATACTTCAGCTTTTGGATTGAGAAGCTAAAGGAGCGAAAATATCTGTATCAATATGCTAGGGAATTGTGGCCTAGATTGCTTGAAGATAGAGCTGCAGGTAAAGTTAATAGGCGCTTTGCTCTGTTTGGGAAAAATTTGCAGCGAAGTAGGCAGAGATAATCATCCGGAATATCAGTTTGGGGTTTGACCGTCTTTGCTTCTGCCCAGCGGGCGGTTGTCGTCCGCCCACAATCACCACAATCCCGCTCTCTAAATTCACGTTGCGCAAGAGGCATCTGAGCCATTCATCACGGTAAAAGTAAGCTTGATTTGAGAGCGATCGCCCCTGGCTGCTGGCGTTTAACTATTGACACGATTAATCCTCACTAAAAAAGACCTGTCTTTGCCTAGAACCTGTTGCGAATTTCTAGATGTCCCTGTCATGATACTTCGCTTGTTCTAGGGGGTAAGTTAGTTGTTTTGCACCTAGAAGCGGCCACTACCGCGATCATCCGCCAATGCTGCTTTCAACACTAATTTCATCATCACCCCTTCGCTTCCAGTGGCTGAACGTCCGATTCATGTAGGATTTCGTGTTGAAAATTGCTTTCCACCGTGTAATGCCAGCCTGGGTAAAGCCTCTGTCCCCAGCAATATTCGAGGCTGTACCAACAGAGGCCAACAACTTGACCCTGCTTGGTATGCTGGAATCTCTGATACAAAGGAGCAGGCGGTGTGTCGGCAGCGATCGCCCGTTCAATGTGCTCAACAAGCTTTTGCATAGCTCTCCTCTTGATTTCTACGGTATTCATTGAGTACGCGGCATTTATCTAGCTCGTCGCGAATTGGATGACGTAGCTTAATGCCATCCGGGTATTCAACTTCGAGCACTCGACATTGACCATCACAGCGGAGGGTCGTTACAAAAACTCTGTGCTTCATGTTTTCCTCAACTGGCTAATGCCTGAATCGTCGTTCGCCGTTTATTGGGGCTGTAGTTCAAGAAGCGTTCAGCCCGTTCCTCAGCAGTAACCCCAAGCTGAGGATCATCGACAAACTTTGATGATGGACACAGGAAGAATGATCGACTACGAGTCGATGTATATGGGTTCCTCTCCCTCGCGTCACACAGCAAATTCCATTCATCAATAAACTCTGCGATTTCTTCTGGTGTATATCCGCCAGGCTTATTTCGCTGTAACATGTGCTCAGATCCTTTTTCTACAAGGGTTCACAGAGGGCGATCGCCGTGCAGCCGTCTAAAGCCGTGCGATCGCCCTTTTGTTTTGGGGATTTATGGCGACCCACCGCCAATCTTCTACAAACCAACGATGACTTCTTCACGCATATCGTCAATCCATTCCCAAACCTGATCGATCCACTCTTCAAAAGTTTTGATATTTTCGTACCAGAACTCCGGAGTTGACTCGCCCCAAGCTTCAAATTCTTCCTCTAACTTCTCAAGGTCGTCAGCGGTGGTGCACTGCTCAATCCTGGGATCGAAGACTGTCGTTTCTAACGTGATGCACTTATCAATAAACTTTTGCGTGGAATTAGTTTTTACTTTTGCCATGGGTTCTTCCTTCGCTGGGATGGGCTAGCGTTTCTCCATCCAGTGCCTTTTCTCGTCGTGGCTGGCGGAGCCGAACTCTAGCCAGTAACACAAGCCAAAAAGACACTGGAGCAGGCCCGACCTCAAGCGCAATCAAGAGGCGTGGAGATTCCTGCAAGCAGAAAACTTAAATGACGGGAGCAAAGCCCGGAATTTTCCGGGCTGAATCGGTCTAGCGGGGCGCGATCTGCTGAGCGTAGCCACTCGCTGCGCCCACGACCTGCAGCAGAGCGATCTGATCGCCGCTGTCTCGGAGCTGCAGGAGCAACTCGGTGATCTGATCGCAGATCTCGCTGCTCTCAGCCTTCGGCGCTGGCTGGATCGAGAGGTGGGGCTGAATTAGCTGAGTTCGGGTGGTCATCGGTAGTCTCCTTTCTCTGAACTGGGTTGGAATGACGGGGGCGGGAGCTGCCCGCTTCGGCTGTCAACCGCTGTTGGTGGTTCCCCGTCGATTTTTGCGCCTTCTCCTCAGGCGTCAGACGCAGCCCTGACCGGGGAGCCGTTGGGTGGGGTGGCGCAACCCCTTTGCTTACCTATAACTGTAAACTGTCTGCATACACTTGTCAAGTGTCTGTAGACAATATAAGCTATTCTTAGAGTTGGAGAACATAGATGAACTCAGTGCAAGTTAAGCGAACGATTGAGACTGTCATTGACTTTCCAAACTTAGGAAAGAGGATTCAAGTAGCTAGGGAAAAAGACTCTCGCAGTCTCTCGGAGATATGCAGGCAGTCTGGCATCAGTCGTTCCTATTGGTATCAAATCGAAGCAGAAGACTTGCGATCGCCCGCAACAGAAGAGATTGTGCGCAAGATCGAATCCGTTCTGGGAGTAGATCTAGGCGTGGAATTTGAATAGAGCGCTTGAATAGTGCTATCGCCCCACAACATTCATCTATCGAAATTAATCACCACATTGCGCATAGTCTGCATCCAGGCACATAGCGTAGGAATTCTTTGTAGGAAAAGCTAACCTCACCACAACGGAGGCTTCTAATGACTGCGATTTCCGAGTCTGTTCTGATTGAATCGAAAGCGGCGCGAGATGACCAACTTGAATTGAATGATTACAAGCGAGGAGTTTCAGACTCATACGATCGCAGAAGTCAAACCTATGACGATAGCGGTTGGCATGTACAGATTTGTCATCGTCTGCTTGAGTATTCGCAGGTTAGGGCTGGACAGAGGGTTTTAGATATCGGAACAGGGACAGGTCATCTGGCGATCGCGGCAGCTCAAACTGTCGGCGATCAGGGGCAGGTGATTGGAATCGATATTTCTGCTGGAATGCTAAAACAAGCCCAAAGCAAAGTTGACGCATTAGGACTCAAAAACGTGGAGTTTCAACTTGCAGATGCTGAGGCCCTTGATTATCCGCTCAATCATTTCGACCAGATCTTGTGTGCAAATACATTTCCCTGGATGGAACACAAAGAAGCGACGTTACGGCTGTGGTATCAATTGCTCAAGCCAGGTGGTCGAATCGGTGTTCATACACCTGCTGACACAGCATATGTTGGGGCGGTTGTCTTACGCAGAATATTGGCGAGATATAATATTTCTCTAGAAGCGAGCAATCGAATTGGTTCGATTGAGCAGTGCCAAAATCTGTTTAGTAAAGCTGGTTTTGAGGCAGTTGAAGTTAAAACGGAGCAGCACGGCAGCTACACGAGTTTGGATAAAGCAAAGGCAACTTGGGAAGGAGTCGTTGTGCATCCTTTGTCTACCTCACTCAAAGTGTCTGGCAATGGATTATCTGAATTGACATCAGCGCAGTTGGCGCAAGCCAAAGCTGAATTTGAGGCAGAACTAGAATCTTTTCAAACTAATCAGGGAATCTGGGATGATCTCACTACTCTTTATATTTTGGGTCGCAAGGCTGAAAAATAGAGGTTTGTAGAATTGTTGATCGCCGCATAACAACCCTGATGCAGCCTACGGTTGAGAGATCTTGGTGGTGATGCAAAGGTGATCTGTCGCCGCTGCACTTCACTGTTAGACCACCTCGTTTATCGTTAGTTACTTGCGATCGCCAGCTATGTAACGGGCGATCGCCCTCATCCTGGAATACTACGCATACGATGCGGGTCGATATCGTACTGAGCAAGCAAGAAAGTGTTGCGGTGCATTCCGAGCAATCGGTGTTCGTTCTTGGATGCAGCAACTTACAGGATGGGTGCAACAGCCTCAAAATGTTGACCCAATCCTTGCTCAGCTCAAAATGCTCTCTGAAGTGAGGCAAGAGCAACTAGAGCAAGAGCGTCGAATCCAAGAACAAGAGCAGTGCCTAAGGCAACAAGATGAGCGACTGAGAGAGTTTGAAGAAGCTAGAGCCGAAGCGCATAAACAATTAATTGCTCTGCCTCCTTCATCTCAAGACATTCCGTTCGAGAGCATGGACATGAAGATAAGGCGCTTGGTGAACGACTATTGTGCAGCAACGGGTATTCCTCAAGCAGAAGCGTTTAGGAACCTATACCAACAGCATTACTATCGCTACCGCCGTCGTCCTCAGTCATTGAAGGGTGAAAGTAAATTGCAAGCATTTGTCAGGCTCGGACTAGTGGATTCTTTGTATGAGCTGGCGGTGAGTTTGTTTAAGGTGGCGTAGTCGCCCATCTGCTTTTTATTTGCACTACCTCAATGCTCAAATCACGACGAGCAACTCTCTGGACGCCCGTGTAGCAAGCGGTTTGGGTTTTGCGGTTTGAAACGGCG
>JBCCWF010000465.1:0-5419 GCA_039194035.1 Cyanobacteria bacterium P01_E01_bin.6
ATAAGATAGCTCACAGGATGATGGAAACTTAAGTTTCCATCATCCTGTGAGCTATCTTATTTTGAATCATCAACATTAAAGAATGAAATAAAACCGATCTTACTCCTAAGTAACCAAGTGTGCCGTTATGCCCAAAAGTTACTTCCGTCATAGGTAACACCCGGAATATGCCAACTTTGTGGATTGACGTATCGATAACGAGTGGTGATAGACTCTAGGGCTAATTGAGCTTGATCCGACAGGGTGTGAGACGTAGCGGCCAAGTTCTCGGCAATGCGGCGCGGGTTCGTTGATTTTGGGATGACGCTGGTGTCACGGGCGATCGCCCAGGCAATTAATAGTTGTGCAGGGGTTAATCCTTCTGCGACAGCCGTCGCCTTTACGACGTCGTTATCCAGTAGTGGGGGCTCGTCACTCGCTTTCATGCTGTCGGGGCGATCGCGCGATCCCAAAGGTGAGTAAGCTGTCAGATGAATCCCTTTGCTTTGGCAATATTCCAGCAAATCAGTCTGCGGATGATAGGGATGGAGTTCGACTTGGTTGACGGCTGGAACAATACCACTGTCGGTTATGATCTGATCAAGCTTAGATGCTGTGAAATTCGAAACCCCGATACTTGTCACAAGCCCCTTATCGCGCAGTTTCAGCATGGCCTCAAAGGTTTTGGATAGCGGGACGTCCGACAAGGCCCAAAATCCTTCGCTGTTCTCAGGCAGGATAACGCCTGGCTTGAAGGCAACAGGCCAATGCATAAGATAAAGATCAAGATAGTCTAGACCGAGAGCTGAAAGCGTTTCCTGACAGCCTGTTTCAATGTCACTAGGAGCATGAAAGCAGTTCCAAAGCTTAGAGGTGACAAAAATGTCGTCACGAGTGACGAACCCTGCATCAACAGACTCGCGAATTCCTCGACCGACTTCTTGTTCATTTCGGTAAATCCAAGCGGCGTCGATGTGCCGATAGCCAATGCGAAGGGCTTCCTGGACGGCTTGACAAACGTCTCCCTCGCTTGATTTCCATGTTCCCAATCCAAAGGCAGGGATAGAACGTCCGTCATTAAGTTCAAATGTCTTCATGGGTACTCCTTGAATGCCTGGACTACTGACTACACTGCCACGGTTTTGTGAAAACTGTCAGCAATCACTCTACACATGACTTGGCAACCTTCCCGAAATGGCAACGAAGAAATGAGGATATGGGGCGCGCAACGCGCGCCCCATATCCTCATTTCTTCTGTAAATTTTGCCAAGTCGTGCCTCTGAAAGCGCTACAGTTGACATCATGTGAGAGACAATTACTGTCGTTGTCCGTTATTGTTACCCATCATGGAGAAATTTGAGAAGGTCGAAGTGATTAGCCGAGAGCAATGGCGATCATGGTTGATAGACAATCATCAACAGTCTCAGAGTATCTGGCTCGTGACTTACAAAAAGCATACAGGCGATCGCCACTTACCGTATGATGCCATTGTGGAAGAAGCGCTATGCTTTGGCTGGATTGATAGTTTGCCGCGTAAACTCGATGCGGATCGAGCGATGCTACTGCTATCGCCCCGTCGGCCTAAAAGTCCTTGGTCAAAATTGAATAAAAATCGAGTCGTTAAGATGATGGAACATGGCTTAATGACCTCAGCTGGCTTGAAGAAAATTGAACAGGCAAAGGCAGATGGTTCGTGGATTTTTCTGGATGATGTTGAGGCACTCATCGTTCCTGATGATCTAGCAGATGCGCTCAAACAGACCCCCCAGGCTGCTCAATATTTTGAGGTGTTCAGTCCTTCTGCAAAAAAAGGTATCTTACAGTGGATTAAGAGTGCGAAGCGATCGCCCACCCGCCAACAACGGATCGCAAAAACTGTTGAATGTGCTGCCCAAAATATCCAAACCCCGTCGCTTCACAAGTAGCAGTTTAGGCGAGATATCGATTTTTGGTAGCTGCCATGCTCAACTATTGATTGTTCCAGATCAATGCTTCTCTTGGAGTTTTAACAACACCTGATGGGTGGTTTTGGGGCTGTAGTTTTTTGCGGGGTACTGATCAACGTGGCGCACAATCATTACTGGTGGAACAACTCGACAGGTAAAAAATTCAATCGCTACTTTACCATCAGAGAGCTCATTGATTTTAGGACGGAGATTTTGAGGATGCTCACTTTTCCAATAGGACTTGATGGATGCTGGAACCGTATCAATAAGGCGGTGATGCGTCCAGTTCTGGAATTGTCCTTTCGCTCCATATTCAAGGATTTCTCTTCGAAGAATAGATGCAACGAAAAATGTGACAAGGGAGCGATCGCCTTCAATGGCGTCCATGAAATCAGCGAATGCGTCTGACGGATGGGGAGGTTGTTTAACACCACCGGCATTTTCCACTGCCCGTTCCAAGTAATCTGTCGTGCAATATTGTTCTGGAACAGCCCATACGACTCCCTTACCATCAGTATGATGCTGAAAGGTGAAGCTTACGAGCCGTATCTTAGGTTTCAGCTGCAGTCCTGGAAACTTATACAAGACATCCGCAGGATTCATGTTGCTTATGGTCCATGATCCTTCAGGCTCAGTATGTGCGGTATCGTCATCAAAATCACCTACCCCTCCCATATTAAAAATGCCGCCTAACGCATTGAGGGAATCGGGTTCAGGAATATCATCATCGTCATCAAAAAAGTGAGGAGACAACGTGTCAATCTCAGAAACTTGAAGGTTTTTTGTGATGTATTGCCTAACCTTTCGGAGAGGAGCGATAGAAAAGGTTTGCATAGTCATCTCATATACAGACGGGCTAAAACGCTTATATTGTCAGCACTTGAATCAGGAATTCTGAGACGTAATCTCATGATGCAATCGAAGTCGTTACCGATGACAACTGGTGATGCCCTTACCGAATAAGATTTGTAGAAAATCGAGATGCATCAAAACATAACATAACTATCAAAAAAACAGCATAAAAATTACGCTGAATGATGTAGAGGGTATCTCGCGGCAAAACCATTAGACAATATATGCGAGATGCTACATTCCATCAGTTTAACTGCATCTTTGATGGCTCAGCCATGCCCATGGCTGACAACAATCATCGATCAGTAGCTAGCCATCATTAAACGTACTTTTCCAAATCCTGTGCCTCCCGCGCAGCGGGCGGCACAGGATTTGGGGTTTTGTTTTAATGACGTCCAGGTACTTATCAACATGTTTCTGACCGCAAACATAAAACGCGCATGTTTTGCATCGGTAGCAAGGCCCCATCAAATCAGAATGCACGTTAAACTTTTTCTGGCACGAACAACGCACCATTGCCTCTATCCGAAAGCCATTAACATGGATACTCGCTATTCCCCGAAAAGAAGCTCACCAGTATTTACAGAATCACCCTGCGTAGAATCAGCTGCCCCTGTGTCATTTTCAGCTTCAACTGAATTGCTATCTTCAATCACTGCATCAGAGTCTGAGCTGCTGTCTTGCCCTTCCAAAATAATACGCACCTGTCCTGCCTCAATCCGGTGACTCTGCTGACGCATGATTGAGTTTGCTTGGTGAGGATCAAAATATTGACTAAATTCTTCGCGGACTTGATCGACGCGTGTTTCACTAGACTCCACCTCTGCTTCCAGTAAGTCAATCTTGGCCTGCTGCGCAACGTTATAGACAATCAGCCGCACTATCCCTACAGAAGCGGCGATCGCCAACGTGGTATTGACAGCAACAACAGCAAATGACTCCATTTGAAACAATCGTCGCTTTGTTTGATACACTTCCCGCGATGAAGGCATGTCAGATTTGATCCTTAAAAGAGGCTCTCAACTATTACCCAACTGACAACTAAGTCGCTTGGCGTTATTAAACTAAAACCTTAAAAAAACCTGGGGAGTTTCCCGGAGGGGCGCTCCCCAGGTTTTTAAGGTGAGTTTATTTATGTCTATCTACTTACACCCGTGAGCAGATCTAGAAAAAAAGATTCATCAGAAAATAATCTGATTGTTCTGATGCGATCTTCACTGATAATCGTTGGACTCAGTCCGAGCTATCGTTAACTGAATCCTAACTCAACATAGAGTGACTCGCCTGTCATCAATGTAATGGCAATCCATTGATTAATCGAATGTTATGGATGCAAATTTATGCGTGAAAAATATAGACAAAGGGGGTGAGAGTGACATGTTCACTCTCACCCCCTTTGGTGAATACGCTGATGCAACTTTTATTTATACAGCTCGGTACCTAGACGCAATGCGAGGAAACCAGGAACCACAGCAATTAAAAGAGCAACAAAAACTTGAGCATCTGACATCGGTTTTTAACTCCTACTTTCATGAACAGCAAGAATGCTTGCGTAGCATAACCGCACTTCTATTAACATCACTTCAGATTACCGTAGGCAACTTGCTCTATTTCAGCAACCCACCTATTTTGCAACTTGGCTGATGATAGTTAGAAAATGCTACCTTTCAACACTTTGGAATAAATCTGCCCCTTTATGGCAAAAGTTGTTACAGAGTTTAATACGTTGTCCACTGCCTGAGGCGGTGGACAACCACCAAAATACGCAAAATAGGTGAATTTTAGCTTAGCCGATAGATTCAGGAGATTGTCGTTCTACGAAGTCTAAACTGGCTCAAGGCTTAGTTTTAGATGGGGTTGTAGATGGGCGATCGCCACCACGTCTACAGCGCTCCATGTAGGATAACGATGGTAAATACACGATCTGATGACCGGAGAGCTACCCAACAGGCTGGACGGAACAAGCCTGATTGCTCCTCCTGCATCAATGTGCACACGATACGGAGAATGAAACCGCATGGGATTTTATTCAACAGTCATGTTTCCTCGCCTACTGGACTGGATCATGTCGAATCAAGAAATGACGACCTACCGAGAAGCGCTGCTGAGAGATGTGACGGGTAACGTGTTGGAAATCGGCTTTGGCACTGGCCTCAACCTGCCTCACTATCCTTCTATAATTGAAAAAATCACCACTGTGGATGTCAATCCTGGCACTGATTCACTCGCTCAAAACCGCATTCAACAATCTGGAATTTCTGTTGAATCTCTCATTCTCAATGGAGAGCAGCTCCCAATGCAGGACAAGTCGTTTGACAGTGTTGTGAGTACCTGGACGTTGTGCAGCATTGCGAACGTTAACCAAGCCCTAAGCGAAATTCACCGAGTGCTGAAACCAGGCGGCCAGTTTTTTTTCATCGAGCATGGGCTCAGCGACAATGCGAACATTCAGGTTTGGCAACATCGGCTTAACCCCATTCAAAAGGTCATTGGTGATGGTTGCAACCTAAACCGCAACATTCAGGCATTAATTTCCCATGAGTTTGAATCCGTTAATTTGGAGCGCTTTGACATGAGTAGCCTCCCCGCTTTTGCTTCCCATACATATAAAGGGGTTGCCATTAAAGCGGCTTAGCGCCCAT
>JBCCWF010000466.1:0-5415 GCA_039194035.1 Cyanobacteria bacterium P01_E01_bin.6
ATCCTGTGCCGCCCGCTGCGCGGGCGGCACAGGATTTGAAAGGTTACGGTTACTGATGTCTAGCTACGCATTGCTGGATGAACAGGATCTGCTAACTCGTCAGGAGCGTAGCCTGTCACACGACGCCAAAGAGCATCTGGGAGTATCGTACAATCGACCCAATTAATCGACCCAATTATTAGAGGAGTCGCGTTCGTGCCCACACTGCTTGTCAAAAATATCCATACGCTTGTCACCATGGATGAATCTCGTCGCGAGATTCGGCACGGGGCGGTGTTTATTCGCGATAACGTGATTGAACAGGTTGGTGTGACGGAAGCCTTGCCGTCTGACGCGGATGAAATCCTTGACTTGGGCGATCGCCACATTGTCCTACCTGGCCTCATCAACACCCATCATCATTTTTTCCAAACCCTCACTCGGGTGATTCCCGCAGCCCAGGATGGCGATTTATTCAACTGGCTGAAAACGTTGTACCCCATCTGGGCTAGGCTCACCGCTGAAGGAACCTATATTAGTGCTCAAATGGCGGCAGCAGAACTCATCTTATCGGGCTGCACCACGGCCAGCGACCACCTCTATCTCTTCCCAAATGACTGCACGCTAGATGATGAAATTCGTGCTGTTCAAGACATCGGCCTTCGATTTCATGCCAGTCGAGGCAGCATGAGTGTAGGAGAGAGCCTGGGCGGACTTCCCCCTGATTCCTTAGTAGAAGCAGAATCAGCCATTCTAAAAGACTCCCAACGCTTGATTGAGCAATATCACGATAATAGCCGCCACGCCATGTTGCGGATGACCCTAGCTCCGTGTTCTCCCTTTTCTGTCTCTCAAGATCTGATGCGAGAATCCGCCGCACTAGCGCGCACCTATCCCGGCGTTCGGCTGCATACCCATCTTGCTGAAAATAAATCAGACGTTGACTACAGCTTGGCAACCTTTGGTGTTATTCCTGGGGACTATGCGGAATCCGTAGGCTGGCTTGGTAATGATGTGTGGCATGCGCACTGTGTTCAGCTTAGCGATGCATCGATTGCAAAATTTGGCCTGACGGGAACGGGAGTCGCCCATTGCCCATGCAGCAATATGCGCCTGGCTAGCGGCATGGCTCCCATTCGTAACATGCTGAATCATGGGGTATCGGTGGGACTTGGCGTGGATGGATCGGCATCAAATGACACCGGAAATCTCTTGCAGGAAGCCCGCACTGCGTTTCTCATGGCGCGAGTGCGCGAGTGTGATGCGTCAGCAATGACAGCGCGAGATGTTCTGGAAATCGCTACTCTCGGTGGTGCAAAGGTGCTGGGACGGGATGATATAGGGGCGATCGCCCCTGGGATGTCAGCCGATTTGATTGCCGTGAATTGCGATCGCCCCCAATTTGCAGGAGCGTTGCACGATCCAGTTGCCGCACTAATTTTCTGCCAGGCCGATCGGGTTGATTACAGCATCATCAACGGCAGAATCATTGTGAAGCAAGGGCAACTCACCACGATCGACATCCCTACGCTTGTTGAAAAAACAAATCACATTGCCGTTCAAATGGTGAATGATTAATCCTGTTTGACTGCAACAATATTGATCGCTCAACTTACAGACTGATAGTTCTTCACTCGCTTGTTGACCTCAACGCCTAGGATCTTCGCCAGCCATGGTGGTGGGGATTGGGCGATCGCCTGTTGCAAATCAGCTAGAACATCACGAGCGTCGCCACCCGCCTCGACTTTCATCGGGTAGATATTGGCCTGAATGACTTTGGCTGCCGCTGGACCACCAATGGAGACGACATAAAGGATGGGACAATCTCGAATCAAGTCTACGCGAAACTGATTTTTGCTGTCGCTGAGGTTTGCTTCGAGGGCTGAGCGTACATCAATCAATCGAATCGCATTAGTCGATAGTTGATAGATAAGATAGCGATCGCACGACCCAAAGTGACCATCCAGCAGCTCGCCCGTGTTGGAAGCCACTGCCACCCGAATCGAATTCGGCATATCCCCTTCTTGATAAGGCTCAATTGGCAAGTCTTGCGTGCATTGAGTTTGTTCACCCCAGAGGATACTAACCGCCTCCTTGAAGGCGGTGATGTCCTGATTACTAGCGTCTTCCCCTTCCCATTCGCTATCAACTTCGTAGATATTACCGAAGGCACGTTTGAGTTGGGTAACCGTTACTTTGCTAAGAGATACTTCAGTGATATTTTCGCCAAAATTATCTTGCAATGCTTCAATTAATTCTCTGACTGAGACATTGGGCAAAGCTTTCGCTGCCAAGGCAATACGGATAGCAACTTCATCGGAAATCGGTTGAGTCATCATAGGCCCTTATGAGGAATGCGAAAGTCTACGGTTCCTTACATCTTACTTGCATCTTAAGGGATGCGCTTGGTCGAGGGCAACTGCTCATTAAGCATGTACTCAAGCACTAGAAGCACTGCAATACAAGGGTCTTAAAATTCAATCGGGTGATGGCTTGAGAATTAATGATTGTATCTGATGCAGATGAATGAGCTTCTCATCGCCCAATCATAATGATCAGTCAATCTTGAGGATTTCGTACAAAATCTTCTGATCAGCGGTACTCGGTTGAAATCTACCATTTTCTATATCACGAATCCAACTCTGACTCTTGCCTATTTTTTCGGCCAAAAGGCGTTGACTCAACTGAAGCTTCTTACGAGTACTGGCAATCAGATCCTTTGAAAAATCAGATTGTGCGTTTAGATTTATCTTGTTTGCTTTGCGCCGACTCCCAGATTGTTTTCTGTTTTTAGGGGAGCGCGATCGCATCACATCCCATGTTTCAGGTAACTCAAATTGAAGAAACCGTCCGTTCATCACACGTTTCCATTTGCCACGAGGTGCTGCATCAGTGAGGCGTTTCTGTTGACTGCCATCTTGCGTCCAAAAGTCTAGAGCCTCTTCCGCATCATCGGGTAGTTCAGCCAGCTTTGCCCACAGGGGTTGAATTTCAGATGGATAACTTTCAGGGTCAAAAACAGGCTTGACCCCATAGTAATAGAGCGCTTCTAAATCACTTTCAAACGTCTTCAGCAATCTCTTTTGAAGAACACTACTGGTGTAGGCTTGGGCAATGCGCTCTTCACCATAGGCAATGCGCATCAGCGTTTGAGTTGTAATCGGCTGATCATGTCCCATTTTAGTTTTGAACAAGAGCCAAAGCAACATGCGAACCGCACCCTCATGCTGCTGCCAATTGCTCATCACTTCAGGAAGTAAGCAACTGGGCAAATTTCCATATTGATAATAGGCGGCTCGGTTCCAATGCTCTTGCTGATTGAGGAAATGTTTTGCCCACTCACCCGCACGAACCCGGAAGGTCAGTCCTACCAAATGCTTGCAGCCCAGCTCATCTTCTTCAAAATGATGATGAATGGCAATCATATGCCAAATGCGATCGCGCGCCATTGAAAATTCAGGGATACGCCCTTGGCGCGGCCATTCAATGCTGGCCAGAATCGAGCATGATTGAAGGGCTAACTCTCGAATCAAGCTAAGCTTTTCTAACTTACTTAGATCTTTTCGCTTATCCATCCCGAGGTAATGTTCAATCTGGCGATCGCTAATCACAAACTCATCTTCCCAAGGCTTTTCAACCCCTGTGGCGTAGGCGGCGTAAATCAGATGGAGACAAGCCGCACGAATGTCAAGATTGGCGATCGCCGTGTCTGCCTGCTCGTATCGTAGTGGAACAACATCGCCATCTTGTTCATGGGTATCGGTAATCCAAAACTTCAGCAGACCTTGTCCCCGTTTTACGTGACGTTCATAGAATAGAAACCCTTGTGCATCAGACTGCCAGGGAAACGATCGCCGTTGAGCTAAGAGATTACATAACTCCCATATGACAATGGCAGAAGCGAAAGAATTATTTTTACCATTCAGAAATAGTTCAAGGCTCAGAACAGGACGATCCTGTTTTTTATAACGCCCTTTCTTTGCCTGAAGCTGTACGGGCGGAGTCACAGGACACGTACTGATACACTGTGGAACGTCATAATACCCTTCACAACCATTACAAAGTATTGGATCAATCCAGTAATTGTCGTCCACAACCTTAATTGCCCTAACAGGACATTGAGGCAAGCAAGAGTCACACTGAATACATTCGTTTGTAATAGAATAAGTCATGTAAAAAGCCCAGGAGTTAGCAGCAATTAAAGCTCAGAACGTCATGAACCAACAGGGACAAATTCATTAATTCAGATTTCTCTCTAAAAAGAGATTCTTTTAAGATAAGAACATAGCTAGTCTTAGTCCAAAAACTTAACTAACAGCAGCTATCAACACTCAAAAAAACCTGATTTCATATCAAGAATCACAAAAACTGCCAATGAATAGCAACTTATGTAAACGTCTAAGGACTGAATTAAGGCACGTTTCTAAACTGACACTAATTTTATTGATTCAAAAATAGCTAAAAGTAATTTAGACTGCACATTTAAGATCTGCTTAAGAACTCTTCGTCAACATCTCACGACATTGCTGAAAACCTAATGATTTTGTGGCGTGAATCCATATGCCTGAATTCACCATAACGTGAGGTAGGAGATATGTAGCAAAGTGAAATTTTCACCCATAGCTAGCACTGTGATTCTCTGTCAACAGAACAGCTGTAGAAACTTGATCATCACGCATCCGATGGATTGATAAGTACTTGGACGTCATTAAAACCAACACCCTAAATTCTGTGCCGTCCGCGGCGCGGACGGCACAGAATTTAGAAGGTTACGTTTAATGGTGGATAGCTAGTTATCAGTAGCTTTATCAGATTCTGATGGATTGGCTGAATTTGATTCTGCTTCTCGCACCCAATGCATCAAGGTCGTGTTATGGATGCCTGTTGCGCGCTCAATGCTTCTTAATCCCATGCCGTTTTCATGCATTCGCAAGCACAGAGATTTTACATCGTCAGAATATTGCCAAGACCGGTAAGATTCTAAAAACTGACGACCGCATTGCTTACATTGGTAGCATTGTCGCCCTTGGCGGTAGCCGTTTTTTCGAATTTCCAGACTGTTACATGTAGGGCATTCCATGACTCTAACGACCGAGATGCTTCATTCAGCATTCAGCAGTACTAATTTGGAAAATTTCTATGGAAAAATCAGCATTTCATAGCTCTGTGAATTAGATAGTTTAATATGTTAACTCAACTCAATACTTAGAAATAACCTCTGATTTTTAATGTGTAAAAAGTAAATTCTTTCTTAAAAAATGCATTAAATTAAGAATTCTGAGCTAATCGCTGTATCGCTAATTGTTCAACGTGAAATATCTGGGCAATGAGCTGGTGACATCATGACTGTCGGTTCGATGATTTTTTCACCCTTTTGTAAGGCTACATCTAGTGTCTTGATTTCACAGAACCACTCAATGGGACTTTTATTTCTGG
>JBCCWF010000467.1:0-5409 GCA_039194035.1 Cyanobacteria bacterium P01_E01_bin.6
AGGGCCTGTTTTTTCTGAATTAATGCCAACTGAAGAAATTGTCTGTGCAATGTAGAAATTGTCTGTGCAATTTGTTCTTAGTAGCAATTTTTAGCTTCTCACCTCTTTTAAGTTATGGGTTGAGTGAATAATGTTCTGTTGGTTTAGAACGGTGATTCATTAGGAAGGGAAACATGTCTTACTCGCAAACGAGAACTCAGTCTAAAGGATATGAAGCTGGGGTCAAGGACTACAAATTGACCTATTACACCCCAGATTACACACCTAAAGATACTGATATTTTGGCGGCATTTCGAGTTACGCCTCAGCCTGGAGTTCCTCCAGAAGAGGCAGGGGCTGCAGTTGCTGCTGAGTCTTCTACTGGTACTTGGACAACGGTCTGGACAGATTTGCTGACGGATCTTGACCGTTATAAAGGTCGTTGTTATGACATCGAGCCTGTTCGTGGCTCTGATGATGGTCAGTTTATTGCTTACATTGCCTATCCTCTCGACTTGTTTGAGGAAGGTTCTGTCACCAATATGTTGACCTCAATTGTAGGCAACGTGTTTGGATTTAAGGCGCTTAAAGCTCTCCGCCTGGAAGACTTACGGATTCCTGTTGCTTATTTGAAGACATTCCAGGGGCCTCCTCACGGTATTACCGTTGAGCGTGACAAAATCAATAAGTATGGTCGACCTCTACTCGGGTGTACCATCAAGCCTAAATTGGGTTTGTCTGCTAAGAACTATGGCCGTGCTGTCTATGAGTGCTTGCGTGGTGGTCTCGACTTCACAAAGGATGACGAGAACATCAACTCCCAGCCATTCCAGCGGTGGCGCGATCGCTTCCTCTTCGTTGCTGACGCGATCAACAAGTCTCAAGCTGAAACAGGTGAAATCAAGGGTCACTACCTTAACGTAACAGCCCACACCTGCGAAGAGATGCTGAAGCGGGCTGAGTTTGCAAAAGAACTCAACATGCCTATTGTCATGCATGACTTCTTAACAGCAGGCTTTACCGCTAACACCACGCTCTCTCATTGGTGTCGTGATAATGGCGTCTTGTTGCACATCCACCGTGCGATGCACGCGGTTATCGACCGTCAAAAGAACCACGGAATGCACTTCCGCGTACTCGCTAAGTGCCTGAGAATGTCTGGTGGTGACCACATTCACACTGGAACCGTTGTTGGAAAACTAGAGGGCGACAAAGCTATTACCATGGGCTTTGTTGACCTTCTCCGTGAAAACTACGTCGAGAAAGATCCTGAGCGGGGTATTTACTTCACGCAAGACTGGGCATCCATGGGTGGTGTCATGGCTGTAGCGTCCGGTGGTATCCACGTTTGGCACATGCCTGCTCTGGTTGAAATCTTTGGTGACGACTCCGTCCTCCAGTTTGGTGGTGGAACGTTGGGTCACCCATGGGGTAATGCACCAGGTGCAACGGCAAACCGTGTCGCACTTGAAGCCTGTGTCCAAGCGCGAAACGAAGGTCGTGACCTAACTCGTGAAGGCGGCGACATCATCCGCGAAGCTTGTAAGTGGTCTCCTGAATTGGCAACTGCTTGTGAGCTGTGGAAAGAAATCAAGTTTGAATTCGAGGCTGTTGATACCGTCTGATCATGTGTTTGAGTGTAGTGTTTTGAGCTTTGGAGGGATATTATTCAACCTTCCAAGCTCAGAACGCCCAACTCGCAGTCTCCTATGACGGTGTCCGACATGGACCTCAAAAAACTTGCAAAAAACACAGCAAAGACGCTCATTAGTTATTTGACGTACGAAGCTGTGCGTGTGGTCATTGGCCAGTTGCGTGAAACGAATCCCCCTCTTTGTACGTGGCTCCACCAGTTTTCTGCTATCGAAAAGATTCAGGACGGTGATGCTTATTTGCAAGAGCTGCTCCGAGTCAACCAGGATTTAGCATTTCGAATCATGACTGTGCGTGCTCACCTGGCAAGCGAAGTTATGGATTTTATGCCTGAGATGGTTCAAACGACCATCCAACAATCCAATATGGCTCATCGGAAACAGTATTTGGAGCGCATTACGCAGCTCAGTGCCTCGGATCACTTGCCCAGTAATGACTTAGCTGAACAAGGAGAGGGTGAATCTAGTTTCTCCTCTGATCGGCTAATGAGCGCTGAGCCTGATTTAGATGATCCATCGTCCACTCGAAGCCCTTAAATTTCTCATCTGTAGTTCTCAATATTTGTCCTAGAGAGGAACACATGAAAACTCTTCCAAAAGAGCGTCGTTTTGAAACTCTGTCCTACCTTCCCCCGTTGACCGATCAGCAGATCGCGAAGCAGATTCAATACATTCTTGATATGGGATTTTTCCCTGCCATCGAGTTTGACGAGACGTCTGAACCCACTGTCTATTACTGGACGATGTGGAAATTGCCTCTGTTTAACGCTACTTCTGTTCAGGAAGTATTAAACGAGGTGAATGAGTGTCGTAATGAGTATAGAGATTGCTACGTTCGGGTTGTAGGATTTGACAACATTAAGCAGTGTCAAGTGCTGAGCTTTATCGTACATAAGCCTGGCGCTAGCTCATTCCGCTACTAAGCACTAGAGGCTCAGGTTCCTAGTGGTTTAAGCTTTCTAAGGACTTGAACCGTTGTCAACAAAGGGAAGGACTATCGCGTGATAGTCCTTCCCTTTGTTGTATGAATCCAGCCATGTAGACTCAATGTGTATTGATTGTTACCAAGATTTGACAAGACATCAGCGCATCAGCTTGTTCATTTCTATAGAATATTGATGGGATGTTTATAAAATCTTGACGTTTTCTTGAGGCTGAAACCCGCATATTTCCGTAGTTTCCTCTCGCCTTATTCATAGCTTGACGCTATGATAATCAATATCAGAGGTAATGAGTTCTACTTTACTTTACTGTCGCGCACTTGTACTGATGGCTGCATGAATACACCTAATGGGTTGCCCTCGTTAGACGAACATCGCAATAAAAAACAAGCTGGGGTTCATCTCGGGCGCTTATGCCGATTGAATCAGCTGTTTTGCGATCGCTACAAAGTTATTCGTCCATTGGGTCGAGGTGGGTTTGGCGTAACCTATCTGGCTCAAGACACATCTCTTCCAAGTCAGCCCCTCTGTGTCATCAAACAGCTTTCGCCGAAAGTTAATGATGAAAAAGTTTTGGAAAAAGCACGTGAGCGCTTTGCTAGAGAAGCCAAAATCTTAAGTCAGCTTGGGAGTCATTCTCAGATCCCACGACTGCTTAGTTATTTTGAGCATAGCAGCGAGTTTTTCTTGATTCAAGAATACGTAAAAGGAAACAATCTGGCTAAGGAGATGAAGCTCAGTGGGCCTCTAACGGAACTTGAAGTGAAATCCTTTCTAGAAGAACTTTTGCCTGTTCTTGATTACGTTCACCAAAACCGAGTTATTCATCGAGACATCAAGCCTCCAAACATTATTCGGTGTAAGAGTGATGGTCGGCTGGTACTGATTGATTTTGGAGCAGTTAAGGACGAAATTTCGTTAGCTGGTGACAATCCCCATCAAGCGGACACAACTCAGTTTGTGGGAACAGTAGGGTTTGCGCCTCCAGAGCAGCTTGCTCTGCGGACAACCTTTGCAAGCGACATTTATTCTCTCGGCGTAACCTGTCTTTATTTGCTCACAGGAAAACCACCTTTAGAGTTTGATTATGATCCTGCCACTGGAGTTATTCTATGGCAGAACGATGTTGAGGTGAGTGATTATTTCAGTCAAGTGCTTTCAAAGATGATCAAGATTGCTCCAGGCGATCGCTATTCTTCAGTAGAAGAGTTAACCAGAGCCCTGGAGCTAGAGAACTATTTAAATGAACTTGGAACCTGCATGAACTCCCGTCCCTCACGTGGAACGGAGAGTGACGACGATGCAGAGCAAGACGACTATGTCTCGCCAATTACCAGAACAGCTCAATCGATAAGGGATTGGCGCCATCGCTCACGAACCAACGAGACGAAAAATCAAATCCACCCTATTCATGATGGATTGTTAGTAAATTCTGGGTTCTTAGGCTAGCACGCGTTGAGCTTTCCCTTCATCTATCACAACGATGAAACCTTGTCGTCGGGTTGCATCATGCTGTGGTGAATCCAGTCAAGAACCAATTGGTTCACGGTTTCAGCGCACTCATCGTAGAAGCAATGACCTGCATTGGGAATTGTTTTCCATGTGATGTCTGGAAAGTCTTCGTGGAGGACGTTCCCTTGACTTATTGGCGTAACGCGATCGCACTCTCCCCAAAGCAGTAATGTTGGCTGGTAAATCTGAGATAACAATGTCTCTCGACTTCTACTATATGCGGGTGTTGTTGCTGACTGAGTTAATCGACATAAGGTCTGTGCCGCCCCTCGGTCCGTAGTGGGTTGGACAAATGCGTCAACAAGCGTGTCCGTCACATAAGATGGATCGACATAGGCTGAACGCAATGCTGTTTGAATAAAACGACGCTGACGAGCAATGTTGAAAATCAGTCGAATCAGAAGAGGATTCGCAACACTTCTCTCTACCATGCTCAGCAGATTCTGTATCCACGCATTCGAGACTTGTTCCTGACGGGTTGCGGGTAGAGTCATCAGCACGGTTCCCGCAACCGAATGGGGAAATTGACTAGCAACAGTTGCAGCAACGAGTGCCCCCAACGAATGTCCAATCACAATCATGGGGCGATTGATAAGTGAACGCCAAAATTCATGAACTTGTTCAGCCCAAAAATTAACGTTATAACGCGTTGCAGCTTTTTGAGATGCACCGAACCCTAATAAATCAAGCCCATACACTGGATGGATTTCTCCCAGGGACTTGATGTTATTGGTCCATTGATACTGGGATGAACCAAATCCATGAATAAGCAGAATTGGAATGCTATCAAGGCGTTGATGAGATGACGTGATGAATGTGTAGCGAACTTGCCATCCTCTCCAAACCCAATCTCTAGTGGACTGTAGCATTTTATCCAGATTTCAATACAAAGGTTTGTTGAATTTATCCTGATAAGCACAAGCTGTCGTGTAAAGACTTGGTGAAGTCCGTGATAACACCCACATTTTGACAATGCTTATTCAGCGTAAACCCATAAGAACAGCCGAACGTCGAATGCGTCTCTGCGTCATTATTCCTCTAGGGAATGGCGCTAAGGCTCAATACCCGATTAATAATGAGACAGAAGCTCGTTATATCTACGAGGAACATCTCCGCATGAATCCTCAGGTTATCCCAATTCTTTATGAGCGTGTGCCATTATAAGTACCTCGGCACAATTAAAAATCAAATTCATAACCCTGCGCCGCTCGCGCAGCAGGCGGCGCAGGGTTTTATGGGTTTACAGTGAATTGTGACCATCTACTTGATAAAAGCATAATGAGCTAAGGGACTTGCTAGAAAATAAAGTACCAATAGAGGGGCGG
>JBCCWF010000468.1:0-5397 GCA_039194035.1 Cyanobacteria bacterium P01_E01_bin.6
GGCGTTTAGAGATTCATCCAAGTTTTCCTAGGACTATTTCAATCGTGATATCGTTGGCTGATGACAACATGAAACGATCTAGAGATCTCCGCGAATCTCTTCGATCACACCATCCTTGAGCAGAATTTCAACTTGCATCTTTTTCACTAAATTATCGCCCTGATTAACCGTGAAGAAGCTTTCCAACTGGCCCTGACCAACTTCTTGATCCATCTCCAGCATCTGAACTTGCTGAAGCTGTTGAAGAGCTTGATTCTTTTTCTCAAGGATCTTGCTCTTGTTCTGGTTAACCTGGTTCTGAATGCTACTCACCTGGCTACTCACTTGTTGAGCAACAATTGGATCTTCGCCTTCTGCTTTTTTTTGCACTTCCGAAATAGCCCGCTGGCCCTGGGTTTCAAGCTGCTGAAGCTGACCATCTAAGCGGTTTATTTGGTTTTGAAGCTGAGCCTGCACTTCTTCTTTCCAGCGAGGAGTGACCACCACTTTGATGTTGATGGCCCGTTTCAGTAAAAGCTGTGAACCTAGATCCATAATCCCTCAATAGTAAAAAACGTTCCACACCGAGCGTCATCATGCTGCTTTGCCCAACATACCTCAGGGTGACTTCTTCCTAGAAGTTGCCCTTTATTCTTTCGTCAAATAACACAACTACCGAAGATTCAGACTCGTCTAGCCACAAGCTAGACTCAGATAGACAAGCTAGCAAAGGAGCACAAATGTCCTCGTCCTAATAGATGGCGCGATTTCACTCAGCCAATCATGCTGGAGCTGTCGGCCATTAAACAAACAACTCACACGAACATTCCTTGCGGAAATAGACGCGACCTTAGGCATATATCGCGTCAATCATACCTCGATAGCGTTCCATAACGACGTTGCGGCGAATTTTTAAGGTTTGCGTCATCATTCCATTCTCAATAGAGAACGGTTCGGGAACGAACTGAAATGCTGAGATGCGGTCATCGGCACGATATCCTGGCCGATTTTTCACTTCTCGATTCAGTTCCTGGCGAAAGAGATTTTGTACAGACGGACTATCTAACAAAACAGATTCTGCAGTAGCAGATTGAGCCAACGAGAGTTGCAATGATTCGTTCGAAGTCGGATGTATCAAGGACATGTTTTGCCCATTTGCCCATTTTTCCAACGCTTCGAAATTCGGAACAATGAGTGCTCCTAGAGATTTTTGATCCTGTCCAACCAACATAATCTGATCAATATATGGACTCCGAGCACAGGCATCTTCAATGGGTTGAGGTTCAATGTTTTCACCATTTGTGAGCACAATTGTGTCTTTTGCACGCCCAGTAATGGTCAAGTCCCCATAGTCGGTTACCCAGCCCAGGTCGCCACTGTCAAACCACCCATCTGGGCTAATCGCTTTTGCCGTCGCCTCAGGGTTTTGATAATAGCCTTGCATGACCTGTGGCCCTCGAATCAGAATCAGACCCTTTTCTCCTGCACTCACTGGAACACGTGTGTCAGGATTAACAATGCGAATTTCTGTTTGCTTGAGGGGAGGGCCGGAGGTTCCTCGAATATTCCGATGCGGTACTCGAACATTGGTAATCGGAGAGGTTTCAGTTAGGCCGTATCCTTGCAAAATTTGAACATCGATAATTTCAAAAAAATTATCAAGATGTTTTGCGAACGACCCCCCCCCACTAACCAGGTAGTTAACCTGCCCACCTGTTGCTTCGCGAATCTTACGATAGACGATGCGATCGCCCAAGGCGTGCACTGGGGCTAGCAAAAGACTCGTGAATGCAGCTCGAATGGTATCGACAACGGAGGGCGTTAGGTTGTCTAGGTCTAACCGATTCAGGACACGTCGAGCTTGAATGTAGCGCTGGCTAGCAGACATGAAAAATTGGATCAGCTGCTGTTTCTTTTGAGGCTGTTCTCGAAATTGTTTTTGAATGCCTTCATAGATGGACTCCCAAATGCGGGGAACTCCTACCATAAGGTTGGGTTTGTATGTCTTTAAGTCTTGCTTAATAGAACGAATCGTCGTATAGACCTGAGTGCACCCGTGAGCAAGCACTAAATACTCAAAGGTTCGTTCATAGGAATGCCAGCTTGGCAAGATGCTCAACACACGATCGCCCCTATTCGGTTTAACTACGAGAGTTGCGGCTTCAATTTGAAACAACAGATTCCCATGGCTGAGCATCACGCCTTTTGGGCGCCCACTGGTACCAGAAGTGTAGATGAGGGTTGCAAGATCTTGTCGGGTTTGTTGAACAGGCTGAAAAGGTTTAGACGAACCCAGTTCCAGTAATTGATTGATAGTCAGTATGTTAATGGTGCCATCGTGTTCGGGACTCTCCTCCGATAACAAAATGACGAACCTTGGGGGGCGATCGCCCAACCCGGCTTTAATTTTTTGGTAAGTCGCCCAATTTTCAACCACCAGCCCGATACTGCCGCTGTGCTGGTAAATATAAATGAGTTCATCACGGTCAGCCTGAGAACTGCGAACGGCATCAACTGCTCCGGTAGCCATGATGCCTTGATCCGCGACAAACCAGAGGGGGCTGTTATCGGAAAACAGTGCAACGCGATCGCCAACAGCTATACCTAGAGATTGGAGCCCAGAAGCAACGTTCAAGATGCCTTGATGGAGCTGTGCATAGGTCAACTTTAATTCCGGTGTCCGATGGGGATCATGTAACGCAATCACCTGATCTCCTAATGTGCGATCAAGTTGAGGCCACAATTCTGATAAAGATGCCAACGAACTGTAAGACGTGAAAGACTGATTACCCATGAACTCACCGATTAAAATGTCATCACAGCATTGTAAGGAGCACAGACTCGATAAAATTAAAGACGTATTTGCGGCTCACAATGGCCTGAAGAAGCTATAAACTGCGTAAGCCTTAAGTTTCGCTTCTGTGCGTCGTAACCTCATCATCTTACTCAACATGAGGACACATGCTTTGCAATCAACTTAGCGTTTGAGCGTTAGAATAATCGACTGGGATAGACAGAAATCGCTCTGGCTATTCTCCCTGTGTTGAAACAGTAACCCTCGTGAAAATCAAGTCATAAAGATTAAGGAAAAATTCTATGCCAAAAGCAATATGGAAT
Organism: Cyanobacteria bacterium P01_E01_bin.6; assembly: GCA_039194035.1. Taxonomy (GTDB): domain Bacteria; phylum Cyanobacteriota; class Cyanobacteriia; order CAKZMO01; family CAKZMO01; genus JBCCWF01. The sequence goes on from JBCCWF010000468.1 coordinate 3,097, forward strand.
AATCAGATTCTTGCTGAAAGTGATCAGTGCGTTGTCGTCGAAGGCAATCAATATTTCCCGCCAGACTCCATTAAAAAAGAGTACTTCAAGGAAAGCAATAAGCAAACTAGTTGCCCTTGGAAAGGCTCTGCTCTCTACTACACACTCGATGTTGATGGTGCTGTTAACCAAGATGCTGCCTGGTACTACCCAGAGCCCAAAGAAGCTGCCAGCCAAATCAAAGGATATGTTGCCTTTTGGCGAGGAGTAACCGTTGAAAGCTAAGATTTGGGTACGTTAACCCTATGCTGTGATGTCCATTTGACGTTATCTCAAACTTTCCTTTGATAGCATTCAGCTGGTTCAGCTTGACCTTAATCAATGATTTAAATTAATGCAGCCCTCGAGTCCAACTATTCAATCCCCAAGCCCTGTTGCGATCACAAGTTTGCCATCACCACCGTATAGCGATACGGTGTGCCCTCGGCGCACACGTTTACAAATTGATCTTCTATTGCTTGCCATTGAAGCCCTTGATTTGGGTGGTTCGGAAGCATTACTGAAAACTGCTAAGGATCTAGAACTGCAAACGCTTATCGAAAACCGTGTTGCATTGTGGCGGCTTCGCAGCACAAACCCACTTCGCCGCGGAAGCCAGCGCCGCCCGATGAGCCTCGATGAAGCGAGAGCCCTTGTTGTCATTACGTGTCATCTTGCGAAGCGCCTGACTGTGTTGCTGCGTCAATTGTTGCTAGCGCATCAACAGCTTGTCGAGAAAAACTTATCTCCCAACAATCATTTTCGGCTGTCAAATTATCTAGAGCGCTTTCGTGCTCACTTCCGCGCACGAATGAATCCTAAACGAGCTGGCGTGATGGCTTACAACACAGATGAAAAGTTGAACGACTTGGCATTAGACTTGTTATCCCAACTCCTGTTTTGCACGGGAACATCTGGTCCCCAAAGACTCTGGAGCAGCTTATTTGATGGAGAGGTCGCATGACAATTCAGCGTCAGTATAGTTTGCCTAATTGTCGGCTTGTTTTAGAAGGATGGGGTGACAATGCTGAAGCAACCTCTAATTTCATGGAAGGACGCCCGATTATGACGATTCTGGTCAATGCAGAATGTCATTTTTCAGGTCAAGACAAGCCGCTTGCAGGAGGTCGCGAATTTCTGGACCATCTTGCCATGAGCGTCAATCAATATGCCCAACAAGTATTGAGTGGCGTCCCTCATTACATGGCGCAGTCTAGTGGCAAAACATCACTCATCAGCTTGCATCAAACTGACAAATCGCATCATCGGCTTACGCTCCGAGCAGCGCATGGGAAGGATGAGCCGTCTGACAAGAACAATGCATCAGATATCCAGCTAGATCTCTCTACCGTTCAATTGTTTGATTTAGTCGAAGCCATTGATCAAATGGTGGCTGATGCACAAACCCTCCCTGATATGTATCTGGATTTGACGCCTGTTTCTAAGCGGGGAGTATCGTCTCAGGAACCTGTTGCTCGACGAGTCGTTCCTGCAGCACTGGGAATTTCTAGCTTGGCGGTAGCGGCGATCGCCCTCTTCTTTGTACCGACGCCTGAGTTTGAACCCGCTGAACCAGAGGCAGAAACAACCGAAGAAACGACAGATGGGGCATCCACTAATCCCCTTTTGCCAGGGACAGAGCCTGATCCGACCCGTGAACCCACGAGTGAGACCGGTGAAAATTCTGACCAGTCAGAGAGTTCATCACTGTCCTCAGACGACTCTTCTTCTAGCAACGAATCTTCTGACACAAGTCAAGATTCGGGAGCAAGCCTTGATGAATTGCCCACCCAAGAAGACATTGAAGAACTATTTACCTCAGCCACTCCAATTGTCGATTCAGACAAACTGACTGAGTTGACTAGTCAACTCCGAACACAAATTGTTGATGCCTGGGATCAAAATCCGACATTTGAGGAAGAGCTAGAATACCGAGTTGGTGTTTCGGAAGCTGGTGAGATTGTTGGCTTTAAATTTGTTAATGATGCTTCATTAACCCATGAAGCTGAAGTTCCCCTGCGTGACCTCACCTTCTTTCCCATTGACCCTGATGTTGTTGCAAATGCTCCCATCGGTCAATTCAAAGTTGTGTTCCGTCCCAACGGAGTGGTCGAGGTTAGCCCCTGGTATGGTCGCCCTCCAGGGACTGATGAATAACCTCAACACCAACCCCGCGAAATATCCGGATGAGGATAAGTCGCTAGCCATCATTCAACGTATCTCCCAATTCTGTGCCGCCCGCTGCGCGGGGGGCACAGAATTGGGAGTTTTGGTTTTCATGAC
>JBCCWF010000469.1:0-5373 GCA_039194035.1 Cyanobacteria bacterium P01_E01_bin.6
GACAATTTTTGGTCGCAGTTGTGCGTCTCGAAAATTCGATAATCAGGCGGCAGAATTGTTTCTCATGTGTGCAGCGCTCAATCGCATGACGCACTGGGGAATGCCGGATAGCTATGCCTCAAATTCCTGAAAATCTCCCAACAAGGGAGATATGGGGGCTAGATTTTATTTATGCAACAAAGCCTCGCTCCAACGTGAAGTAGAGAAAGACCCTGACTGAACCTGATGTCGTACCCCTGGTCTACTAACCGCGTGTCGCGCAACATAGGGGCGAGTGCCCCAAGAACAGTGGTTTTGGGGTGCCTAGAACCCCTATAAATTAGGGCTTTGAAGCTTAAATACACACTAATGAGCATGCGGTGACCCTACAGCCGCTGAAGAGGCACCGCAAGAGGCGTCGGGTGCGATCGCCATAACATCTGCAAATTTTTCGCGGGTAGAGTCATGTAGAGCACATCTCCGGCACTCAGACTAGTTTCCAACAAATCCCACCCGTGAATTTCTTGATGCATCGTCTCAATGTGGAGAGGTACAAAATCAGCATCCATTGCGGCCTCCTTGACTCGGCGTCCACAAAAGGGATGTCCAGGAGTAATGATTGTGGCGATCGCCACCCATAAAGCATTACCCGTCATGCCATTGCCGAGAATTCGTCCACCTAAAGCAGCCGCAGCAAACGCTGGAGCCGACAAATCGGCTGGACTAAAAATAGCTTCAAACGCAAAAACTTCCTGGGCAAGGGGTGCAAAATCTGGATCTTGCGTCCGCATAATGACCGGGAGCTTGGGAGCCAATCCTTTGGCACTGAGGGCAATCTCTAAGTTGGTGACATCATTGCTCGTGACGGTAATCAGCGCCGACGCCTGCTGAATGTGGGCGGTTTGCAAAATCGCAGCCAAACTCGCATCTCCACAGATGACCGGGACTTTGAGCGATCGCACCATGCTCAAGAAACGGTTATTTGGATCCGTCTCAATCACCACCACATCACATCCGTTATCCCGAAGCTGACTAACAATGTTGATGCCGATTCCGCCCAGGCCACACACAATATAGTGGTTACGGCGAGGCACGCGCACAGTACTCCACATCTTCCGAAACCGCGTCCCTAAAACTAAGTCATTCAGCAACGCATAGCAGACTCCAATGACACCGGTTCCCAGCAGCATCATGATGACTGTAAACACCTTGATGGATTCGGGAGATTGTTCTGCAACGCCTTCGTTTCCACCAGCACCCGTGATCATGCCCACAGAAAAATAGAGCGCATCCACCACCGACACATTAAAATTCACCGTCACATAGGTGAGGGTAGCAGTCACGATCGTGGCCAACAATGCAAACAGAACAATAATCGTTGGGCGAATCTGTTGCTGGAAGTGATTGAGGCTTGTCAATACGCCTTGGATAACGTGGGCGATGGTTTGCTGAGAGGACTGAACATTGGGTTGGGTTGCCAGAATGAGGCGATCGCCCAATTCGATACATCGCCCCTCATACATCGCTGAAATAAAGTCCGTTTGATTTTGGGCAGGCAAATAATAGATGAACATGCGGCTGCGGCTTTCCCACAACTCATGGAGATGGCGACCCAACCAAGGGTGATGCGCATCAATCACTTCCTCATGAATTGGCCAAGACTGTCGCTTGAGCCGCAACTGCCCAATCGCCCGGTTTCCCAACGCGGCAAAGGCAAAAACAGGTGCAGCCAACGCCGCAACACTCATCGACACGTGATCAGGCAGCGTTCGATCAATTTGCTGTCCTAGGCTTGTGTTGAAGAGACGGTTGACAATGCGAATGGACGGGTTCAATACCCGCGCCTGGGTCAAGATAGCTAAATTGAGGGCATCATCGCCACTGGCAAGCACTAGCGTGTGAGCGTTATGAATTCCTGCATCGATTAGGGTTTGGGGCGATCGCAAATCACCAATGATGAAATGTGACGACGACGAGGACGGGATGCCGCGCAGAGGGCGATCGTTGACTCCCACAACTTCAGCATCTTGCTCTTTCAGCAGACACAAAATCTTAAATCCTGTTCGTCCCAATCCACAGACAATAACGTGAGAGTTCATCGATGGTTCATCACAACCCAGAAAGGGCCTCCACACAAGTAAACAAAGAATTTGGAATGCTGACGTAGTTGACCAATCATTTCAAGCATCGCTTCTAGGCCGAAGTCCTACCCATAATGGAAACTCATGCCTAAACAGGCTGTATCCAAACAAACGATGTAACAAATCGTTGGCCTCAACTCTCTATAATCAACTCGCGGTATCCGATCAACCAGGGGAACAAAAAAGGTAACTGTCCCCTGAGCAGAGTCGAAGGTGACGATTGCAGACGATCTGGCTTTCTCCCTTTGGGAGACCCTTCGCGAACGACTCCGCTCAGCCAGCGTGACATGTGAGCCAGTTACAAAAAGAAGCTTGGTTAATTTTCCGCGTGACCTTCGGGATCTTGCCGGACTCCGGGGGAATACTGAATCAACTAGATACCTCTATTACTCTGCTGAGAAGGACATCCTATGCGCCGCACCCCCATTCGTAGCAACATTCGCCCCAAAATTAGCACCATGCCTCGACAACAAACCGAAGCTGCTGCCTACCTCGATATCTATAAGCTAGTCGTCGAGAAAAAGCGCCTTCAGGACGAGCTAGAAAGTATCCAGCAGCGTCAAGGACAAATCAGCGATCGCCTCAGCGTCATCGAAGCCCAAATCCAGACCATTGAAGACAAAGCGCATCAGATTAGAGATGCTCAACCGAGTGAGACGTCAGAACCAAGTGAGACGTCAGAGAGGAAGTCTTATTCAGGTACATCACCCACGCCTCGCACTGAACAACCTAGCCAATTCAAAACCATCACCCTGGAATACTAAGGAATAGACACGAAATAAAACCAGAAAGGGTTGTGTTGGGGATAGCGACTAAGCCGTCATCTCCTCAACAAAAAATCTCGGGTTTTTACTTTTTGTTTGAAACCATGCCCTAAGGGGCTTGTATTTTAAGACGGGATGCTGGGTCGCGCCCCAGCATCCCATTAAATCTTTTCCAGATATATAGGTTGATTAAGTACGGTGATGTGGGGCGCGGCGCGCCCCACATCACCGTTTTTGTACTTGACGCGATTGCATACCGCGATAAGTGATGAGGCCGCTAAGTTTTCAAAAAGAAAGGGAAGCAATTGCTTCCCCGGTGCTCTACTAGGTTTACGATGCAATGTCTTTAAAAGCTGCACGAGCGGAAGCTCACACAAGCACAGAAGAGAACTACATGATGCCAAGCTGAGACAAAATACCCTGACCAGTCAAGTATTCAGTAGCCAGACCAACAACAAAACCAAGCATTGCCAAACGGCCGTTCCAGTTTTCAGCGAACTTTGTAAAGCCTACTTTCGATTCTTGATTTTCCATGACGCATCAATCCTTACTTTCGTCAACTGTTGTTAATGAATGTAACACAATTTTCAAAAGGGGTGCAATGTTTCTACATAATTGGCCGTATTCGCATCCTTGACATCGCTTAACTCCTTGCCCATCAATCATCTTGCAAGACTTTTGTGGTGCGTGTCATTACGCACTGGTAAGCTGCTAGCTATTTAAATTGCGTGGTTGTCCCTCGCCAGAGGCGGGAGACAACCACCAAAATCCAAAAATTAGGCGAGTGTTCGCTTATGCAGCATATTGATCGGCTTATACTTTGCCCCTAAATGAATCGCCGTGATTAGCCCAAAACCCAATTCACAAGAGTACGCACCGCAAATCCGGTCGCTCCTGCACTGTGATAAGCACCTTCTTTTTCTGTCCAAACAGGGCCAGCCACATCAAGGTGCACCCACGGAGTTTTTTCAACAAACTGCTTGAGGAAAAGCGCTGCCGTGATGGCTCCACCCGGTCGTGGCCCGGTGTTTTTCATGTCAGCAACCACCGACTTCATCCCCTCAAAGTATTTCTCTTCCATCGGCATTCGCCAGAACTTCTCTCCGGCCATCTCAGCAGCATCCAAGAGTTGGGTGGCCAAGTCATCATGCTCCGTCCACATGCCGGAAATGCTGTCCCCAAGAGCAACCACACAAGCCCCGGTGAGTGTCGCCAAATCAACAATAGCATCGACTTCCAATTTGTCGGTGAATACCAAGGCATCCGCTAAGGTCAGCCGTCCCTCCGCATCCGTGTTGTTGACCTCGATCGTTTTGCCATTGGAAGCCGTCAGAATATCGCCCGGATGCATGGCACGACCACTGACCATATTTTCCGTTGCCGCACTGATGAAATGAACTTCAACATCTGGGTTGAGTTGGGCGATCGCCTTTGCCGCACCAAAGGTTGCAGCAGCTCCTCCCATATCAGTTTTCATCATCTCAATGCCGCTGCCCGATGGCTTCAAATTAAGACCTCCACTATCGAACGTGAGTCCTTTACCGACAATGGCCAGTTTCCGACGAGGCGTCCCCTCAGGTTTGTAAATGAGGTGAATAAACTTAGGTGGCATTTCAGACGCCTGAGCAACACCCAAATACGCGCCCATGCCTAATTTCTCACAGTCTTCTTGTTCCAGAATGTTCAGCTCAAGACCATACTCGTGGGCGATCGCCTCCGCAGTGTCTGCCAACACCATCGGGGTGACCACATTGGCAGGAGCAGCGACAAGCTCTCGCGCCAACACCACACCCAGACAAATCTGTCGAGCACGCACAATGGCATCCTCTTGCCCAGAAATCCCTAGAAACGCCACCGTGTCGATGGGATTGGCCTCAACCTTGTCGGGATCAGACTTAAAGCGGTTGTCCTGATTGAGAGCAAGCTCCATCCCTTCAACCATCGCCTGGACACTCTGCCCTGCATCGTTCTTCCAAATGGGTAGGCTCACCCCCACCGTCTTGCACTTTTCACGCTTAGCCAACTTGGCGATCGCCGCCGCTCCTTGCCGAAGGGATTCCAGACTCAGGGAATCTTCCTTCCCCAGTCCAACAATTGCAATTTTACGAACAGCACTACCGCCGCCCACACGAGTCACAGCACTGCTGCCTGGTTTCCCTTTAAAGTCCGTTTCCTCAATTAATTCAGACAATGTGCCTGCTAACGCCTGGTCGAGGTCGGCCAACTCACCAGATAGCGCTACCTTCTCCTCAAAAAAACCAAGGGCAAGACAATCCCCTGACCAATCAATTCGTGACGTAACAGTTCCTCGAAAATCCATTCCTATTAATACCTGAACACATCGTTTGCATTGCTGTTGCAGCCATTATAGATTCAAAAATTTTTAGCCGCTGAAACACGCTACATTCATTCCAGATTGAATCGTACGTAGATGATTACAATTAACTGTAAAACCCATCAAACCCTACGCTGGCCGCTGAGCGGCCAGC
>JBCCWF010000470.1:0-5372 GCA_039194035.1 Cyanobacteria bacterium P01_E01_bin.6
AAACATGCCCTGGGTTCTCCAGGGTATGTTTTGCATGGGCAGCCGCCAATGCTGCACTTGGCCCCTGAACATGGCTATGGCAATCTGTGAGCTTCATTCAATGCAAACCTCAGAGCATATGCGTGTCTGATGGCTTATTCAATAAACATTCGGCTGATCACAACAGACGCAATTGATAATGCAATACACAGTCCCAGGCTTAAGTAACCAGCAAATAGTAACCGTTTAGCTTTCTGCTGAGCCTCTGCCAAAACTTGTTTGGCCTTGTCTGCAGCCTCCAGTTGCATGCGCATCATGCGGTTATCCAATTCTTGGCTTGCTGCTAGAAATTGATAGTCGAGGTCGCTTAAGCTTTTCCCATGAGACCAGGCCAATGATTCTTGTAGTGCATTGCCGCCGAGCAATCGTGATTCATCCTTCCCACTTGAATCTACCCATGACTGAAATGCAGCAGCATAGGGACGGCGCTGAGAGAGCTGTCGATTCACCCATCCTAAGTTGAAGATATGAGCATAAATTGGATTGCTGATTTCTACATGACCCTGACGGAGGGTTGCAATACCAGCAAGACAGAGAGCACGCTGTTCTGCACAATCTTCAACCAGTACAAATCTTTGGTGATGAATCCGTTGATAAAGGCCTAGCAAGCGACCTGCCAGCTCATCATTCCGCAGCAGGCGATCGCGAATTGTCCTGAGATGCTCGGGGTCATCCTGCGTTTCCCAATTTTCGACAATGTGCGATCGCACCATGTTCTCCATCCAGGCTGCTTCTGTTTTTGGTGGAATGGTAACCTTTCCATTACCAGAACTTCGCCCCATCATTTGGATCACATATCCCAGCTTTTGAGTCAAAAAGGGTTGTCCATTGGTCCATCTCAAAATTTCTCGGAGCACCTGTTGAGGATTGTCTACAACGTCCATTAATCCTTGTGCCAGAGGATAGGCCTCCTCAAGAGAAAAGCCAGGAAGAGTGATGGCTCGACCAATATTAAAGGGAGTTCGTCGAGGATCAGCAATTAAGTCGCTGGGGGCAGCAACCCCAAACAATGCCCAAGTCAAGCGTTGATAGTCTGCATTCTCAGAGCGTTGGTTATAGCAAAATCGAATGAATGAGAAAAAGTCATCGACTGAAAAGGGGAGACTTTTGACGCTATCGATTTCATCTAAAAAAATAAAGATGTGTCCACGAGGGATCGATGGAAAAATGCAAGTTTCAATAAATTGACCAAATTTTTGAATACTTGGGATGTCTCCCTGCGCTGTCCACCATTGTTTGAGGTCAACTGTTTTCGATAGTTCAAACTGTCGCAATAGAGCAAACGCAATGCCTTGATACCACTGATGAGGGGTTACATTTTCACTGCCAATGCGCGTCATATCAATGGAGGCACAGGATCCCATCCCTTGTTTCTCAAGACGCGATCGCGTCCGCATGCGCAAGCTCGATTTTCCCATTTGCCGTGAGGTGAGCACATAGCAAAACTCGCCGTCCCTTAAGGCATGGTACAAGTCAACATCGGCTTTTCGCTCAATGTAAGTTGGGTCTGTCGTACCAAGACTGCCACCGACGCGATACTCATACATAGGTTAGATATCCGCAAGTTGAAATTTGAAAAACTGCCGATATAGTTCACATGCTGGCTGTACACGGTTCCCGACTAAACGCACGAGCCCCATGTTTTCTAACCGATAAATTGTAATCGCTTCTAGCTCAATGGGCTCATCACTTTGAACAATCTGCCGATAATGATGTGTCAAGTCAGGGTGCGATCGCAGGATTAGCAGTTGATTGCGCAGATGAGTTCCATAGATGCCACTTGTTGTTGGAGCATCATCCAATAGCTGCTTGAGAGTTGTTCCTGTCTGCTTCAGATAGTACAGTGCAAGTCGAATGAGATTGGGCCGCCCTCCAACCATATTGATTAACGGCTGGAGATACTCCAAGGCTGACGATTCTTTTGCCCAATCAAATCCATGTCGTTGGGCCAAATCCAGTGTCTGATCAGCCGTAAAATCAGGTAACGATAACGAAAGCCCCACATTAAATGGAGACTGGTTAATGTTCAGCGGTACATACACATCCGTAGAGTGGACAATCACCCACCGTACTTTTTTCCATACCTCAAATTCTTTTGCGTCTTCATACCAGGATCGGAGAAGCGGAAGGAAGTCATTCGAAATATTCGGGTACTCAAAAATTTGATTAATTTCATCCAGTGCAATGAGCACGGGTTCTTGCACCTGGGCAAATACATATTCTTCGAAGTAAGCCGTACAGCTTACCTTACTGCCAATGTCTAGGTTCCAGTAGTCTTCAAGCTGAGGAGTCAGGTTCAGCTGGCGGCTCACATTCGCAGACAACCATCGAAGAAATCGGTCGAAGTTGGTCATAACCTCACGGTCAGCTTTGTGGAGGCTAATAGATACGGTTCTGAGACGTTGTTGTTTGGCATATGCCAACAGCCTCAGGAGTAATGATGTTTTTCCGGTTTGTGGCTGACCCTTGATGCGAACCAGGCTTCCAGGCTTCATGATTTCTGCATAGAGCCGAAACTCAATCGGTCGTCGCTCAACGTATAAGGAAGACGTGAGCGGGACAGGCCCACTTGGAAACTCAAGGTTAGGTGACTCTGATGCTTCCATAACCTGTTGGAAGTCAGGTCGATGTGATGTCGAATGTTGATCATTGAGTTCACTAGGTTCGGAAAGAGGCAATGGGCGATCGCCCGACCACTGAACCCGTGCATAGCGACTGACAATAGCCCGAAGGTTACTTTTAGAGACCTTTTGCCCTAATGCTTCGGACATCATTTGCCAAAGCTTGAACCCAACATCTCGGATATAGCTATGTTCATATCCGGCTCGCTCTGCAATTTCTGCATAAGTCTGCCCTGCCCATACTCCACAAAAAACCGTCTCTTGCAGGGTACTGAGCGAGTACCTTGGCAAAATAAAATCTATGAGATAAAGGGCTTCTTCAGCGGTCATAAACTCAATTGAAGACAACATCAGAGCCGATACCAACCGTAATGCTGCATGATCACACTATCTCTGAACCCAATATGGATTGGGTTTAGCATCTCCGAGATATTTAATTTTTATGCCTAAGCAAGCATGAAAGCAGTGTGTGAGAGAAGAGCCTAAGTCACAACTGCCTCAAGTACAGCTACCTCAAGTACAGCTAATGAATAATTTGACACAAACAGGGGACGAATACTGCAAACGTCATCAAAGAACAGGTTTTTTCTGACTTTATGCAGATACCTCTCATGCCTAATCCAGCAAAATACGACATCGATCGAGAGACGCCAACCTGTACAATAAACCGTTCTTCAAAGGCTCGACTAGGTGGTATAAGAGGTGGTTTACCGTCACCTTTTTTTCATCATGCCGTCGGTTGTGCTTATCTGAAGGTCTGGCATATTGACCATTGATCACCTCATGTTGAACATCAACCCCTTCATGAATGGCATGTCATGACGGGGTTGATGCTCATTGAGACACAGCAGAACCTCCGTAAATACTGATTTTTTCTCTGGATACGCTTCAATCAGTTCTCAGGTTAAGTAATTACACGTATTATTTCTGCGTGATTTCAGCAATGCTTCTTTATAGAACACGAACGTTATCTTGACCTGAGCATCTTCTTTATTTACTTTTTTACAGCTTTATTATCTATGGTTCCACGATCGTGCGAGGTGAGAGTTCCTGCTCCCTGGCGTTCGTCCATCCGTAAGTTGGGGAATGCTGGGTATAGTAGATGACCTTCAGCAGCAATGCGATGGACGACTCTTCACAGCAACACTTTCACCAATACGATGGGGTCACGATGATGAGTACTGAGAGCAGTGTGTTGAATCCTTCGGATTCTCACTTTGGTGCTGACACAGAACAGCAACGATTAGAAAGCCTTCATAAACTTGGCTTATTGAGTTCGTCCAGTACTCCTGTGTTTGATGAAGCAACACAAACAGCTGCACATTTTCTGAATGCTCCCATTTGTATTTTCGGTATCATGAGTGGCGATCGCCAACACTTTAAAGCCGCCATTGGATTGTCTCGAATTGGACTCATGAACGACTTGGCGACATCGCGCCAAATGCCCCGCTACGAATCTTTTTGCAATGCTGTTGTCGAACGACGACAACTTCTCTCCATTGAGGACACCGCTAATCGGCCGGAATATCAACATAATGTCTTGGTGGATCGCTACGGTATTCGATCATATTTGGGAGTTCCTGTGATTACTTCCAAAGGGCACTGCATTGGTACCCTATTTGTCATGGACTTATCCCCTCGAACCTTCAACGGGAAAGACATAGCGTTTCTTGAACTCATCGCTCGCTGGAGTATGAGTGAATTCGAAAAAAATCAATTAATCCCGTCGCCACCTCACTCACCACAAACTCAGCATCACATCACAGGCACTCCCACACATTCACAACCAGAACAGAGACATGACACTGAAATTTCCCTTGTGAAAGCCAGTCTCATTGCCAAAATGTCACAAGAACTCCGAACGCCTCTCACATCCATTATCGGGATGACAAGTGTCCTGATGAGAGAAATCTATGGGCCACTGACTGAGAAACAAAAGGAGTACATGGATATTGTGCATGGGGGCAGTCAATACATGCACTCACTGGTGAGTGAAATTGTTGAGTTAGATAATCTGAAAGAAGACAACTGTGACTTGGATCTCAGTCAAGTCGATATTGAAATGCTGTGTCAGCAAGCTCTATCGACACTAGAAGACGTCGCGCAGCGACGTGAACAAACCATTCGTCTAACGGTCGAACCTGGTCAACGTCTATGGTTACTGGATAAAAACAAGGTGCGTCAACTGCTCTATCATCTCGTCTTTCGAGTCATTCAATCGTCGGCCGCAGGCAGCACAATTCGAGTCCATGTATCCCGTAAAGAGAAGCACCTCAATCTATCAATCTGGACATCTCATCTATGGTTAGATGACAGTTCCAGCCATGCAGATGCGTATGTCAGCGCTCAAAATACACTACGGTTACTCACACAACCCCAACATTTATCTAGCCTGACAACATCACATGTATCTCGAAGTGGATCCTCATTTAATGAACAACGCAAATTTAGTACTCCCGATTCTTTAGCTAACACACCATTAGCTGAGACCCAGGTGGAAGAATCCGAAACTCGCGGGCAGATCCGTCAAAATTTGGGACTTGTTCTGAGTCAAAAACTTGCCACATTGCATGGAGGTTCCATTGCCCTCCAAGGAACATCAGACTCGGGCTATCGCTACGTCATTGTTCTTCCACGCTTAGAATCCCATGTTCTCGGTAATGATCCCGAGTGAGGGCTTATCACTTAAGCCGGGAAGAATTTAGCGGGATT
>JBCCWF010000471.1:0-5362 GCA_039194035.1 Cyanobacteria bacterium P01_E01_bin.6
GCAAAGGATTTGGGGTTTTGGTTTTAATGACGTCCAGGTACTTAATACCTGTAAGCTTAACGACTTCACTGAGGTATCAACAGCTAAATCTATCAGACGAATGGGGAATCCGTGAATAAAAAACGATTAGCTTTATGCATAAAGAACCGTGTCAAACCTTACACAGAATAGCTTTAGACTCATAACGTAAGCCGGGAAATTTAACGAGATTGTGGAGCATGGAGCGCCCCACAATCTCGGATTCAAAGACAAGCCCCAATTTTAATTCTTCTCTTGAACAATCCGAATCCCTTCCCAGGCTGGCATAGCACCCACTTTTCGCTGATCTAATAAGACAAAAAAGGCGTAAACAGTCATCAGGCGATCGCGCTGAATCGTGCACTCTTGATATCTCTGCTGATTGGGTAATGTCGACATCTGAGACAGAACCTTTGGCAGCCATCTCACACTCTGGCGCTGTTCCACCAGGGTGCGGTGGGCGATCGCCAATTCATCCCAAAGAGCCATGACAGCGAGCAAGTACGCACGATAATTCTCAAGACTTGACGGATTGATCTGACGTCGCTCTAGCAGTCCACGACTCGATGGCAACGTTAGCCGAAGTTGCTGAACCACTCTCTCTAGTTTTTTCAAGTTAGGCTGTGTGGGTTGGCGATTCAATGCACGACTACTCACTAACTGAAATGCTCGATTGAGTCGTGAGTCATTGGCGAGAGAAATTGCTTTTTTTAAGTCAATCGTAGGATCTAGAGTCGAAACATGGTGATGGCTGGGTGAATTCCTGAGGAGCACAAGGTCAGGGATTTTAGTAAGTTTGCAGGCAGTCTGGCGATCGCCCTCCATGGCATCAGTCAGCGAATCAGCCAACCGTTGCTGCCACTCTGCCCAATCGACACAGCCTTCAGGATCAAGGGTATAGCGACCATCTTGAAGACACCAAGGGACGACAGTAGACTGAGAACCCTGAGGGTGTACGTGGGGATGACTTCTTGCCTCAACCACCATCGGCAGACGATATCGATACGAAATCCCTGGATTGGATGATGAGTGTTTTCCACTCAGCCAATCGCAGAAGGCACGGGCATCTTCTGCACGCAGACCCACAATCGGAGTCCTGGCATCATTCGGTTGAAATCGCGGTTTCACCCACTGATCTGGAGTGTAAAACCTTCCTACCCGCTGCTGATCATCCAGGAATAATTGATATTCGGCTTGCGTAATGTAGCCAAGATCAATGGCCGTTAGAGGATTCAAGACATGAAGTTGTCGGAGACGATTGGCCAACCTTACCTCAGCCGCAAGCGTGAAAATTTCCGGATTTGAATCTTGCAGCCCTTCAATGAGAGTGTCTTCAAGGTGTTGTTGCACAACCTCGTCAATCTGAATGCCGTCTTGAACAAGTCCATTCGCAACGGTTAACGGAACCAGTGAATTTTGTCTGATTGCTTCTTCCACAATGGGGGTTGCATTGCCAAATTGTGCGGCATGCAGATGGATCGCTTCCGACCACCATTCCTTGTCCAGATTGGTCAACAAGAGCTGCGTCTGAGCAGTTTCCTCAATTTGCACTGCAGCCAGATAGTCTTGAAAACTTTGGTGAGTGAACGCATACGTTTTATCGCCTGTATTCACAATCAAGCCACTGGCGCTATCTGTTTGTTTGAGCAAGTGCTCCACTGACACGAACTCAGCAAGAATCTGCTCAAGCTGCTGCTGAATCGTTGGATTAACAGTTGCAAGGTCAATCGTAGAGGTGCCCTGGTGCATCATTTCCAGGGCAAAGAGTTGGAGCACTTGTTTGGTTTTCCAAATAACGTCGGCATTATAGAGGCCGCGATCTTGATAACGCTTAATCAAGAGCACTTTGTAGATCTCGGCGTAAAGCTGTGCTCGACCCAAAGGCAGATCATGACGGTAGTCATGAACGGTGGCTATCATCGTCAACAGCAAGGGATTGAACGCCAATTCTGATAATGATGATGAGCCACCCGTTTCAATGCGCTCCATCAAGTTTTTTGTTTTGTTCTCAGCTTCGTTGCGGGTTTTCTTGTCGTTTTTTTTCTGCCCTACCGTAAGGTTGCGGGCGATCGCATTTTGCAGATACCAGTTGTAAAGAAACTCGCGTATTTCTTTCAATCCAAAGGGAGCGACTCTCAAGTAAGCATCCACTTCTTTAAGCCCAGCATTTTGGTAACTTAGCGGCCGAGAGGTGATAATAAAGCGCGTTTGTTGATAGGTCTTTATTTGCTGGTCAATCCATCGGCTAATGGCCTTTCGTTGTTGCTCATCAGGCACCTCATCCAAGCCATCCAGCATGACGAGGCAGCGGCCACGATCCAACATTTTTTGAACCCACCCTTTTGGCGGCGAGTATCGATAAATGTCTTTTTGTCGGCCAATTAATGTCGCTAAATCAGGTTTATTATTCGCAATATCATGGCGCACGTCTCGCAGATGAAGCAGAACGGGAATGAGCCGAGGTGCTTTTCTGTTTTGGTGGCGATGGGCATTTTGGGCATAGGTCAGGGTAATGTGTTCCAGGATGGTTGTTTTACCCGCTCCAGGAGGTGCAATCAGCGCAATTCGTCCATAGGGAAATTCCGTTACCGACGCCGCTAAATAATCCCAAATTGTTTGGTTATTGGAGTCTTCAGCAACTTGAATGAGTCTTGGAGAAATCTGGTCGTATGCTTCGGGCAACACACCCAAGGGAACGAACATTTTGTCGAGCCCTAGTTTAACTGCGACTTGAATATCCAGCCCTTGAGTACGATAGCGCTGATGGGTTCTGATTAAATGCCGATAGTAGTCTCTTTGAAAGGGAGACGTGAGCCAAATAAAGGATTGTTCTATTTTCGCGACTAACGCGACTAAGATACGACGGAAAAGTGGCTGAAAGACATCTCCTGTGACCTCTGAGAACAGTGCAGCAAAAACCGTTCCTAACCCGACAAAGAGAAGAATTTGAGGCCATCTACTTGTAAACGACTCCAAACCATCTTTAATCGCGAGTCCATAGAATAATCCAGCCACTCCATACTGCTGAAGAACCTTCCAGATCATGCTGTCTGGACTATTGTTATTCGGATTATTGCCTGAGCCGTTAGAGTGATTCGTTGAATTGTTGCTACCTGTCATCCGAAATGCACCTTGGGGGGACTGCCAAGAAGGGCGGTTTGTCTACTAGTGTAGAAAACAAACGCACGTGTTTGATAAGCTTTTTCTGCTGAATGACGATATCCTAGATGACTCGCTGCAAACAAGAGAAGCAAACCCTTGCTTCCTTTGCTGAACTTGCCCTTAAAAAGCTGTATTAAAGCTCTGCAACGGCTCGTTCAATCAGCCGCCGTGCAAGAGTTTGAACCCCAGTGTGCTCATAGTATTTCACGCTGATATCGAGAAATGCTCCCAGGTAATCCAGCTTGCTTTGCGATCCTTCAACAAACCGATTGAGGTTGTGCACCACGCGTTCTTGCGTTATTCCCTTCTCCTCAACGAATTTGTCCATCCAGCTTTGGGTCGACTCAAAGCTCTCGGTAATGAATGACAGTTTGCCTTTGGCATCGCGGCCTGGAATTTCCTTTTGTATACCTTTGAACGTCTGGTTCTTTTCTAGATCGGATGGCCCCATATTTTTGATCGTAGACAGAACCTTGGAACTGAAAGACGCACCGAGAGGAATGACACCGTCAAAAGCAACCAACGCCGCCATTCGCATCAGAGACTCGCCACTATAGTCTCCCAACGCCTTCAGAAAATCACCTAAGCTATCTCCAGGAATGCCGTTGATTTGGCAGAATGCAACGACTTCTGCCACAAGCTTGACACTCAGATCAAGCGTTTGAGCTTTTTCAGGTTTCGGCGTGATGTTCTTCAAAAAGCCAAGAAACGTATCTTGGCCGATGCGATTTGCCATCGCGGCTGCGCCCAACATGCCCGATGCAGAATCTACCGACTGGTAGAGCCAGAGGGCACGTTGATAGCCCTGAGATTTGTCGTTGAAGAGAGCAACAGCACGTTCGCCGATCGCCGTCACCATCGCTGGATCTGTTTCTCGGGTGACCGCCTTAATCGTGTCATCGAATCCGACCAGATTGTCCCACTGTCCTGGAACAAAGGTATCGAGCGATTTCAACGCCATCACGGTCAAGCCACCTTTAGGCAACTTGTCTACGATTTCATAGATTTTCTTGCTCACACTATTTCTCCTTCAGAATCCCGATAATGATTTGGTAGTCCTTCATTTGAGTGAATCGGTGCAGCCTGCCCACCCAAATCTCTTGACGTAGTCATCTCCACCCATGATGTTCTGGCACCCAACCTGGATATGAATGTTGGGAAAGCACTCTGCGTCTGCCTTCAAGTTCATCAGGGAAACCAGCATCGCCAATGTTGTTGACCTAAATGTTGTTGGCCTAAATGATTGGAATCCTATCGTTGATTGAACCTGTCGCCGAAACTGGTTTGATTACATAGCAGGCTGAGGAGTTACGTTCGTGTTGATATCTGGAGCCCTTATACCAGGAATGTCGATAGCATTCTGAGGAGAAGGCTTGACAGGAATTTTACTCGTCGATTGTGCATCGAGCTGAGCTAGTCCAATGAGGTCAAATTTTTGAATCCAAGCTTCTCGGCTTTCTTGGTCGAATTCATCGCTGCGAGAGAGAACCTTGACTTGATAACGCCCGTTGACCAAAATTCCTGTTGCCGTCGCACCCTGATTCACAGACGGGTACCCTGCGATGCTTTCCGTAGCGTTTTCATATTTAACGGCGGCGGCAGGCAAGCTGATCGTGTCATTAATCGTCAGCATCGCCACGGTTTCACCATCTTGCTTGAGCTTATATTCCGCAAATCCAGCTTTCTCTTGAGCTGGCACAACCTCATAGTTCCCTTGGGACCCTGGAAAAAATTGATTAAACGTACTGCCGATTTCAGCCTGTCTATCGACTGCTTTTTCTGATCTAAATCCAGTGGTGTCTTCCTGAACTTGGTCATATTTTGACGGAGCAGCTGAGCACGCTGTTAGCAGCAGAGCAACGCTAAGGATGAGGGGGGTGAGTCGCTTCAACCAACGGGAAAGGGGCATTGCTATCCTCCTAGATTGACGTCAATGACTGACATATTTTTAGTGTCCGATACTTACAATAGCGAACCAATGCTCATGACTGACGGGCTGATACAAGAGTTATGAATTGGAAGGGCGATCGCCCTTCCATCAACCGTCACAGTCTTACATTCGGTGTTGAGGTGATAAACCTTCTAATTTTTTAGCCCTTCAAGGTGTTTCCCATTCGTCATTAGGGACTTGCTAGAAAATAACGTACCGATAGAGGGGCGGGGGGGGGGGGCGGCCCCCCCC
>JBCCWF010000472.1:0-5352 GCA_039194035.1 Cyanobacteria bacterium P01_E01_bin.6
GAGGTTGGAAAGACCGCCGGAGATATGGACGCCGGAGATATTAATGCTTCCACGATTGCGTCTGATGGAGTTTATGAAAGTACTGGCAATATCGTAATTTCGTCAATCTCAGGAAGCATTATATTGAATAATGATATTTCAACTTCGACATGGGGCTTAAATGGTGTCAAACCCCTTCCTAATGGTGCATATGAGAGCAGTCGAAATGGAAATGTATCCATATTGTCAGCTTCAGGGGACATTAATGTCGGTAATATTTCAACTGGATCATATAGTGAAATATATGCACCTGCGAATGCTGGAGATATCATAATTTCTACAACTACAACATCTAGAATGTCTGGGAAAATAACAACTGGTGACTTGCGCTCAGAATCAATTTCTGTAGGGGGCCCTGCCCAGGACGGCGGAGATATTATAATTTCTACTATGTCTGGAGATATAGATATTACAAACCGTACTATGTTGGAAAACAGCGATGATTTGTATAGGAGATCGTTAAGCACAATTTCTAGCGGATACAATTCCGAAGATGGTGGTGACATTACAATAAAGTCAGAATATGGTGATATTCTTATAACAAATAATTTGAGATCTTCTTCGGACTCTAGAATAGAGAATTTAAGATATGGAGGAGACATAGCAATCTCTACCAACTCTGGTTCTATTCGCTTGCTAAACGCTGAACTGAACTCATCCACCACTTTGCAAAACAGTGAACTGGGCTTATCCCCCATTGAAAATATTGAAACAACTGATAGTAGTGACTCGAATTTGCTTGGCGAGGGAGGAACTGTAGAAATTGAAGGTCATCAAATATCTTTGATAAATACTGCTATTACTTCTACCGCCGAGCCAGGTAGGGCAGGGGATATTCGTCTCACAGCAGAAGGGCCTGTAAGGATAAGAAATTCACGCCTGATTTCAGGCACTCAACCAATATCAGAAAATAGTAGTGGGGCTAACATTGAAATATCCGGAAAATCTATAGATATCACAGACTTCTCACTACTTAGCAATGCTAGCTTTTCGACTAGCACTGACAGGAATTTTAATCGCGCAACAAGAAATATATCATTGACGTCTAGAGACGATATTGTATTGAGTAATAGTAGTTTATTTAGTCTAACAACTGGCAATAGAAATTCAGGCAGGATCGAACTATACGCAGGTGGGAAGATCGTATTAACTGGCAATAGTCTTATCAGTAGTACCGTTTCTTTAGGGGCAACAGGGGAAGGTGATGATATTATTCTTGAGGCAGAAGAAGGAATATTATTGCAGGGGGCAAGTAATTCCTTTAGCTTCGATCAACTTGAAAGTTCCATCGATAGTGAATTTACATTAGGGGATGCATCAAATACAAATGTTTTATTCCCATCATTTATTCCTTTTGTCACAAAATCCGAACTAACAAGCTCAGAAGTTTTTACCTTTTCTGTAGATACACCTGGAACTCTCCTCATATTTGATGTTGATACGTTCAGAAATGATGAAACCTTAGATGATTTAGCGCTAAGACTAGAACAAGTTACCGATAGTAATGGAAACTTACTAGGTGATTTGCTTGATCGAGATTCTATTGAAGATTCGGTTGATCGAGGTATCGAACTCGGAAGAAATATCGACGCGCCTCAAGATCTTGGTGCTGAGGGAAGTCTCACATCTGATGACCCCTATCTCACCTATGTTGCCAACGAACCAGGAATATATGCTATTGCTGTATTGGCGGAGCCACTTGACCCTGATGTTCCCGGTTTGATCTTTTCAGAAGATCTTATTCCTCACACTCTTAATATCTCTAAATTTGAACCTTCAATTACTAGTGGTATCTCGACTCAAACGGACTCTGGGGAACCAGCTGGTGACATCAGAATTAGTACACCTTGGCTGACTCTAGAGCAATCTCCTCAAATCTCGGCTGAAACAAGGGGTAACAGTGAAGCTGGTAATATCGTAGTTCAACCTCATCAAGATGGGAAATCAATAACACTTAATTTTGTAGGGAATAACAACCTTATATCAAGCTCTTCATTGCCAATATCAGAGCTGATAAATGCTTCTGATGTAACTGGTAACGGAGGAGATGTGATTTTGAGAGCTCCAGAAGCAATTAATTTAAATGGTCAAGGAACCATTCGAGTTTCCACCGAAACAGCTGGAGCCGCTGGAAGCATTTCTTTGAAATCTCCGACTATTTCAATTGAGGAGACCGCTCTCTCTGCCTCTACTAATAGTACTGGTCTCGGGGGTGACATTGAGTTTTTTACTTCTCAACTGACTATAGAAAATGCTGCTTCTGCTTCTGCTTCCTCTACGGCAACAGGGCGTGCCGGAAATATAACTATCAACGAAGGTCAACCAGCAGCCAGTCATGTAACTATCAATGGCATCGGCAGTCGATTAGAAGCTCGGGCACAAGAGAGTGAAAGCAACGCGGGGACCGTTCAGATTAATGCTGAAAACCTGTTCCTGCAAAATGGAGCAGTCATTTCGACTTCAAATGTCTCGAGTCGGAGTGAAGGAATCACCTTGAGAGGTTTGGAATTACTACAGGTACTCAATGGAAGTCAAATTACTGCTTCAACAGACACAGGAATAGCTGGAAGTATCTCGATCAATAATCAAGAGTCTCCTGCCAATCTTGTAGCAGTCAGTGGTGTAGGTAGCAGTATCGCAGCACAAGCTAGCGGTATCAATGGCTCTGCTCGTGATGTCCTCATCAATACTCAACGGCTTAAAATTGATAATGGTTCCGAAGTTACCGTTAGTAGCGAGAACGGAGAAGCAGGTTCTGTGCTCGTTGACGCCGGTACAGTCAACTTAGATAACGGCAAGTTACTTGCTATCACTGGTTCGGGTGATGATGGCGGCAATATTCAGTTAACCCTATCCGGAGAACTACTTCGTCTATCAAACAACAGCCTAATTTCAGCAGAGGCGCTCGGTGAGGCTAATGGAGGCAACATCATATTCACTGTTGATGAAGGATTCATAATTGGAGGTGCATTCGAAAATAGTGACATCATAGCCAATGCCTCAAGAGGGGCTGGTGGAAATATCGATATCAGTACACTTTCATTGATTGGATTTGAAGAACGCCAAGATTCTTTTGAGCAGCTTCGGAGCAATCGCACCAGTGACATTAGTGCCAGTTCGGAATTCGGTCAACAAGGAACCATCAATATTTCAACTCTGGACCTCGACCCCAACCAAGACTTGAGCGAGCTGCCTGTCATCGACCCATCCCCAGATGTACAGCGAGGATGTTCTGCCGAAGCCGTCGGCACCAGCAGCTTCACCGTCACCGGTCGAGGCGGCTTACCCCCAAGCCCCACAGATATCCTCGGTCAAGACAGAATTCTGGCCGACCTCGGTCCGGAACCTGACAGCTCGAACGCCACCACCATCTCTCATCGAGAATCGAACGAGGAGCAATCCGAACCCATCCTAGAAGCTCGGGGATTCGTGAAAGATGCCAACGGGCAAGTCACTTTCATCGCCCAGGCTCCCAATGCTGCTCCCCATGAAAGCTGGCAGCAACCCCTCCAATGCAGTGGGAATTATAGCGTTTCTCAGTCATCCGAGGAACAGTAGCAGCAATGAGTAAACCATCCCCGAATGTCGTCAGAGGAGATGGCATCAAAAGCCGTGTCAATAGCGACCTTTAATTCGGAATAGGTTCTCGCTCCAAGCTTTCGTAAGATAGCCTTCACTTTCGAAAAACAGTTTTCTATCGGTGAAAAATCAGGCGAGTATGGCGGCAAGTAAATCAGCTTTGCTCCAACAGACTCAATCAGTTCTCCAATAAACCGAGGTTTGTGAATGGGACAGTTATCCAAAATCACACAGGCCCCTGGCCATAGCAGAGGCACAAGTCTACTGGCCACAAACGCTTCAAAGGTGAGCCCGTTCACTGACCCCATGATGGAGACATTGCTCAACAATCCCTTCAAGCTCAATGCACTAATCAACGAGACGTTTTTACCTTTGTTTTGAGGGCGACTGCCATAGGCTCGAGCTCCCTTCAGCGAGCGGGCGTACAGCCGAGTCAGTGCCAAGTTCACGCCAGACTCATCGATGAAAATCAGGTCATCTGCCGTAAGCCCCCTCACCGAGTGCCAGTAGTCCACCCGCTGCAACTGCACTCTCTCGGTTTGTCGTTCGCTAGGATGAACAGTCTTTTTTTCTCGTCAAGTTCATGGCCCTCAAACGTCTGTCGATGGTTGAGCTGCTGACCTTCAGGCCCGTTCTCTCTTCTAGCCCCTGACGCAACTCTGCCAATGTCGCATCGTTCGTTTCTGCTACCAGCTGACGGAGAACTTCGTGGTGCTCGGTAGTGAGCTTGGATGGAGTTTGCTGAGTTCGCTTCTTCGGAGCATAGGAGCCGGTTGCTCTGTATTGCTTGATGAGTTTGTGCACAAAGCTCAAGGCTACGCGAAACTCACGGGCTAGTTGCCGCATTGACACTGACTCGGTTTCGTAGGCCAAGACGATCTTTTTGCGGAACTCCAACGAGTATGGCTTCATCTGCTCAGGCTCAATGGGACTTTGTTCAGTCTAAATGCCTGTTCCTCAGTAGAACGGGTGACGCTGTATGGTCTGTATTTCTATCGCCCTATACGTGAGTTGAGCATTAAAACTCCTTAAGCATGCACTCTTTTTGTGGGTCGCCAGAGTCCTAAACGATGGCGTGAGCGTATGTTCGACAAGCACCAGAGTGCGATCGCGGTTCTGTATTTGAGCACCAGTAAGCTTGAGTGGCGTAAAGCGAGCTGCAATCAGCTATGGAAGGTCTCCTTGCGCTTTTTCTTTGTAAATCCAGAGGGTTAGCGGTGCCCAAGCTCTAAACCTTACAGCGGATCGCTATAAATACACACCAACAAACACTCGCGTTACCATCAACTCAGCCACCCATTCTGTATGCCATCCATGACCACCAGCGTTGTTACCCCCAACTGGTCTGCAATTATCCGAGAATTCGAGCAGGTGATCGGTCAGCGGCAGGTGGTGAAACATAAAGAGGAATTGCTGGTCTACGAATGCGACGGGTTAACTAGCTATCGGCAACCTCCAGCAGCCGTGGTATTCCCACGAACAACTGAAGAAGTAGCAGATGTCGTGCGGATCTGCGATCGCCACAATATTCCGTTCATCGCTCGCGGTTCTGGCACCGGTTTGTCTGGGGGGGCCTTGCCAATTGAAGGAAGCGTCTTGATTTCAACTGCTCGCATGCGGCAGATTCTCGATATCGACTTAGAGAACCATCGCATCGTCGTTCAACCGGGAGCCATCAATAACTGGGTCACCCAAGCAGTCAGCGGTGACGGGTTTTACTACGCCCCCGATCCC
>JBCCWF010000473.1:0-5342 GCA_039194035.1 Cyanobacteria bacterium P01_E01_bin.6
ATGTCAGCTTCACTTAGCTTTGGAGGTGAATCTTTCTTGCTCAAAGGGATTCAACAATATATTGAGCTACTCCAGACTGACACCATGTGGATGACTGCCGATAAAAATAGGGATTTTCTTAAGCCTGAGCAGTAACGTTTGAAGTATTACTATTTCTTGGACTAGGACTTGGCGTCGGTACCATTAGTGGAATGATTGGCATTGGTGGCGGTGTATTAATTACCCCAGCTCTGATATATCTCTTTGGATTCGAACAAAAAATTGCTCAGGGAACAACCCTTGCCCTGTTAGTCCCACCGATTGGAATTCTGGGCGCATGGGCTTACTATCAGCAAGGTCTTGTCAATATCAAAGCAGCGAGCCTAATTTGTTTAGGCTTCGTGTTAGGTGGGCTTATGGGAGCCAAGTTTGCGGTGGATATTGAACCTAATATACTAAGACGAGTTTTTGGCTTTGCTATGCTGGCTATATCGATCAGAATGATTTGGTCGTCATTTGCTGCCCCAAACCAATAAATCAACAGCACAATTGAAACTCTAATGATGTAGCTGTCCAGTAATCATTAGTCATCGTTCTACTTGGACGGTTTGCCCCTAAAAAATACCTCGGGGCTTCTTAATTTTTATTTTCTAGATAATAAAGAGCGATCTCTATTAATGCGTTATGGTGCGGACGAACGTTCCAATAGGCTCCAACAGCATCAAGATTTGAGTACCCGCCGTGAATTTACTGTGTATTCCTTTTTCTTAACGGGAATACTGATTAAGTCTCCTAAGTAATGTAAAACGAACTAGCGTGAGCATATTGATTGGAATAAACTCCTCAGTATCAGATTCTAGTTAGTGTTGAACCGATTGGTGCTTGTGGATAGTAGTGAGTTGTCTGGTTGGGTGCACAATTATGTTGAATCCAAGATTCGATAGTCGAAGGGTGCTCCTACAATGGTGGTCAAGGTTTCCATACAACTGTTCCCTACTATCTTTAGCAAGCAATGTTCAGCTTATTTAGACTACTGCTGCTGAAGTGCTAAAGGCTGATTGATTTTTGATGTGAAGCTCATTGATTGTGCTGACGCATCGCTATTTCACCCCAAAAGCATAAGAGGGATATTTCTAGGGCTAGACTTAGCATCCCCGATATTGCAAAGCAGGTGATATAACAAATTTCTTACAGCCTCCATCTCTGCTACTTTTTGAACATCCTTTGGTGTGTCTATATTTGAGAGAAGTCTACCCATTTGACTATGTCCACTGATTACATCCGATATCGCATTCTGCTTGTGGATGATGAGATCAATAATCGAAGGCTTATTGTACGTCTTCTTCGAGGACTAGACTATGACCTTCAAGATGTGTCTAATGGCAAAGAAGCTATCCAGGCATGGAAAGACTGGCAGCCTCATCTAATTTTGATGGACATGCGTATGCCGGTCATGAATGGGTATGTCGCTACTCAGCAGATTCGCAACCTCGAACAAGAGCAGCATGATAATCATGTCAGCACGGCCAAGACAACAAACTACCCTCCTCACAGGACAAAGATTATTGCCACGACTGCCAATGCATTTGAAGAGGAACAGTCACGCATTATTGAAGCTGGGTGCGATGACATCATCCACAAGCCATTTCGAGTGGAACAACTTCGGCGAAGCATTGAACACCATCTTCAATACTTCAATACGCCTGAAAATCAAATCATGTCTTGACCGACCGTGGCACTAGAAATACTATCGATTTCTCGCCTGGTTTATAGCAGTACACCGTTGATTGACGTGCATCTCATAACTCCAGTAAACAAGGGAACATTCATAGACTGAGGTAACGGTAGCGAAGTCGATGAGCCATTCTCTTATCTACAGTAGGCTTAATTGGAAACAGGTGTGAGTTTTTAGTCGCTCATTTTTATCCGACTCATCAATACGCATTCCTGTGTAAATCATCACCAAGAGAATTCGATGACAATATCTCCAACAACGGCCTATTACATTAGGCGACTATTACGACAAAACTTAGATCAGTTACAACCCATTGCATCTAAGAGAAAGGGGATAAACGTTGATCCGTTAGGAGATCTCAATACTGTCATCACAAACTTATATCATGAGCCTAAGGAGATCAACTCTA
Organism: Cyanobacteria bacterium P01_E01_bin.6; assembly: GCA_039194035.1. GTDB lineage: Bacteria > Cyanobacteriota > Cyanobacteriia > CAKZMO01 > CAKZMO01 > JBCCWF01. The sequence continues at coordinate 2,124 of JBCCWF010000473.1, forward strand.
CAATCTTTGAGCTGGAACGCTTAGTTACGTTTCATAAGGGATTGAGTGGCCAAGAAAGCGCCCACGATAAAGAACTTGTAGATATTGAAAAGCGGTTACTTTGGCTATTAGGGTTTTCGATAAAAAAGCCAAGGTCCCGAGGAACGATTTTAGTTGTTGATGATACGCCTGAAAATGTATTGCCATTGACAAAAATTCTAACGGCTCAGGGATACGAAGTAAGCCGTTCGATGAATGGTCCAAATGCCCTGAAATCTGCTCAAGAAGTATCTCCTGACTTAATTTTGTTAGATATTCAAATGCCTGGAATAGATGGGTATGAGATTTGTCAGCGACTGAAATCAATACCTCTTGTTCAAGACATTCCTATCTTATTTGTCAGTGCCGGTGATGGCATTGTTGACAAAGTGAAAGCCTTTAAAGTAGGCGGTGCTGACTACGTAACGAAACCTTTGCAAATTGAAGAGGTACTGGCTCGTATTCATTATCAGTTTAAGATCCGAGAGCTTCAGCGCCGACTTGATGAAAAGAACATGACTGTGACGCTCGAATCGAGCGATCGCCCTTCAACACCCACGACGACACCTGATGCGAGCCAACAAGGAAGTTCTGAGATTGATGCACACCAAATAATTCACAACCTTCCAGTTGTTATTCATCAATATGCAATCGATGATATTTGGAAAACTCTCTACATCAGCGACACGATTCAGCATCTTGTCGGTTTTCCATCTTCTAGATTTACTCAATATGAGCGATGTTGGACCGAACTGATTCATCCTGTTGATCGGGAAGCTGTTAAACAACGGATCAATCACGCCATCAAGAAGCGCATGCCCTATGCGTTAGAATTTCGAGTTGTTCATAAAAACAGCTCCGTTCGATGGGTTTATCAGCAAGGGGCTGTCGTCATCTCACCCGATGGTTCAGTCATGCATGTTAACAGTGCACTCGTAGATATCAGCCAAAGCAAAAGCGGCGCCGCTTCACTCTAAGAAATAGAAATGAAATAGAGCCGAGAAGTATTAAAAGCTTGTACGTGCCTGGACGTAATTAAAACCAAAAACCCAAACCCTGTGCCGCCCGCTGCGCGGGCGGCACAGGGTTTGGAATAATACGTTTAATTATGGCCATCTACTTATACCTAAAATCGTAAAACTCAAGCTCTCACATCAGCCTTCTCCAGCTTCTACATCGATGTCCCCTTCTTCAGGCCCCCGTGGATCTCTGTCATTATCAGGCTGGCGATCATCCACATCAGGTTCGCGATCATCCACATCAGGCTGGCGATCATCCACATCGGGCTGCCGATTATCTGGCTCTGGTCGTCGATCATCCACATCAGGTTGGCGATCATCCACATCGGGCTGCCGATTATCTGGCTCTGGTCGTCGATCATCCACATCGGGTTGCCGATTATCTGGCTCTGGTCGTCGATCATCCACATCAGGCCGCCGATTATCTGGCTCTGGTCGTCGATCATTCACATCAGGCCGTCGATTTCCCGGAGTAGGCTGCCGATCTAAAGGATCTGGAGAGGATCGACCAATAGGGTCATTCTGAACCTCTGTAACATCCAGAACCCTATCAAATTGACTAGACGGGCGATCGCCAGCTCTATCGTTACCTGGAGACTGAGCTGAGAAGTTAGCACCTAACCCAACATCGCGTAAGTCTTCTAAGGTTGCAGACATCCGCACAAAATCAGGCATTTCTAGGACAACACCAGAATCATCAAACTTATATTCTTCCAGTGCTGTCAGAGTTTCAGAGCGAACTAATGTCAAGCTCTCGGGTTCTAAAGTTGTTTCAAGTTGGCCTTGATTCGCAAAATACTCAGGAGACTCAAGATTCAACCCACGTGTTAATTCGCTTGTTTCATAAAAGCGTTCTAGGTCGAATTGATAGATTTGTTGAATGTGGTTATCGACGACAACTGCCATCTGTCCAGACTCTAGCTCATAACGTTCTGTCTCATCATGGTTATAAGCTTCTATTCCGCTATCTGTTAATGCACCGATGAGCGTGGTATCTGTTTCTTCGTTGTAGCGAACAAATAGGGCTGATCCTCGAATGCCAGCCGTGGCATTTGGCGTTCGCAAACGTGTTCGTCCTTGTCCGGGGGGAATCAGCAATAATACAGTACCGTTATCAAGTCGAAATGTACGAGTTTCGGGAACAAACCGAAACAAAACTCGCTCACCAACCCTTGCTAGAGATCCGTCGTTAAAAAAAAGTTCTGCAAAGGCTTCACGCGATGTCGCTAGTGCATCACCTGGAACCATTTCATCCGAAATAGCAGCTGGGCGAGCTAATTCTCCTTCTGGCAGTAATTCAACCTCATTCCGCAAGAGTTGAATCACCGCATAAGTCAATGGCGTTGTCGCGACAGCTTTACGGACAACCAGTTGAGACCCGAGACTACACAGTAGCAATGTCAGGAGTAGAGTTAACTTGCGAGGCATGGTTTTAAGCTCCACATTCACTGAAAAAATCAAGACTATGAAAATTACAATCTAGCGAGGCAATGAATAAGCTAATTGGGTAACCATTAATAGCCCAGCAAGAATGACTCTGACATAAAACATCTCTCAATAAACCGTCTGACTCTCTCCAGCAAGCAACGCCAAGTTAGCCTAACGGTGAATGCACGATTCCAAATTTCAACTGAATCTCGTAGACGCTATATGAACTAACTTTTACGAAACTAAACGCAATAAGTACAAAAATCAATAAACCCATGCGTGAACAATTTACCGCAATTTCACATAAGTTGGCGAGAGTTGACATTTATTGATTTTGAACACCGTAAGTTTGCTGTGATTTTGGAACATGAATTCCATTTATATCGAATGGAACCCATGTTCTCTTAAGTAGCGATATCTCTTGAATTCAAATCGAAAACAATGTGTTCAGCGCTAGGGCAAATAGATATATGCCATGACTTGGCAAACGTCTCAAAATTGCAACGAAGAAATAAGGATTTGGGGCGCGTGTTGCGCGACCCAAATCCTGGTTCCTCTGCAAACGTTGCCAAGTCATGGGTATGAGAAAAGCGCACTGTGGACTGAAAACACAAAGTTTGAATTATGCAAAACAGCTGCGAATTTGAAACTGCACTCTAAATTGAAGCCCAACCCTAAAACTGATAAGGGTCTTGCTTAAAAATAAAATCCCCAAAATCCCAGAGAAGAGGGACGGCGGGCTAAGCCCGCCGTC
>JBCCWF010000474.1:0-5336 GCA_039194035.1 Cyanobacteria bacterium P01_E01_bin.6
CTGAGCGTCATAAAAATCTCCAGAAATAAAAGTCCCATTTAGTGGTTCTGTGAAATCAAGACACTAGATGTAGCCTTACAAAAGGGTGAAAAAATCATCGAACCGACAGTCGTGATGCTGGATTATCAGAATAGGCCGTTGAGTTATGCAGCGGCATTCTTCTCTGGGCTGTATACAAAGAAAGGGCAGAATCTTAAGCCAGAAGACTTCAACGTCTTCGAGCGGGTGAATAAGGACAAGGAGAGCAAACGCCTGATACCACAACCAGCTGCTCAGCTAATCTTGGATGAGCTGGCGGAGCAACGGGTACCTGATTGGGTGGTGGCACTCATGGATGTTGGGGCACTCAGAGCAGCGGCGGTGAGGTGAAGGCGATCGCTAGCGCTGCTCTAACATCTGCAAAATTTGCTGAATGTTGGTTTCCATTCTGACCATTTTCTGATCCAAGCCATCTACCTTCAGATCGATACCGTTCACTTTTTGATCTAGACTATCTACTTTTTGGTCTACTCCATCAATGCGTTGGTCTAGTCCGTCAATGCGTTGGTCTAGATTGGCAACATCTTCTCTAATAAGTCCAACGCTGTTCTTAAGATCGGTAATATCCCCTTGAATCTGGTCGATTTTTATCTCGTGCTGAGCTGTCCATTCAACAAGTTCATTAAAGCCAGACTGCATCAATGTTGTATCAGGCTTTTGCGCAACTTCTTGTGTGTTGCGATTGACCTGTTGAATAACTAAGGTCATCTGATCTTCGAGTTTGCCTACCCTGGACTCAAGCATGAGAATTATCCGAAACTTGTTACAAGTTTAATTGACCCGGAATCAAATCAGCAATATCCAATCCTGATGCGCTTAGACTGGGGCTGTATTTTGAGATACCCCCTAGCGATGGAGCAGCCATGAAAAAAAAGAAGAATAATCAGATCTGGTTGTTGATTGTAGTTTCTTTCATTGCCTTAGTGGTTGGTATATTCTCTTGGCAGACACACTTCGTTGAATCGGATATGTCGAGAAAAAACAGGGAAGGACTCGAACGAATTCAGGAGGCGACAAGAGAATACGAACGTCTTAAGGAAGAGAGAGAATTACGAGAACAGCAGGAATCCTCAGGAGAATGACATGGCAACCCTAGAGCGTAGTTCTCCAGGGTTTTCTCATGGTCTCTGTTGGAAGTGTCGAAGTTCAGTTACAACTTGCTCAAGAGTCCCTAGATAGAGGGATACTGGAAGCGACTAAAAAGCTTAAAGACATTTCAGACACGCAGATCAACATCAATGTCCTGGGCGACGAAGCTTTTAACACAATCAATCAGCTTGAGCAGCAGATACTGAAGGCGCAAGCAGCCTTAACCGACGACGCTGGTGCGGCTGCTGAACTAGAGCGCCAAGCGGCGTTTTTAGGTGAATCACTTCGTTTTAAACAACAGCTTGCAGAAATAGAAGGGGCTGGATTTAGCGATCAAGATCTGAATCAGGTGAAGCAGTTCGCGCTAGAACTGAACGGGCTGAACGTTGATCGGATTGCCAAGGATTTCGACAGATTAGAAAAGCAAATTGAAGAGGCTGCCAAAGAGCTTGGCATCTTTGATAGTTTCTTTCAGGGAATCGGCCAAGGAATCGGACAGCGCGCACTCGATACATTCCTGGAGATTCCAAGCGCATTACAAGATTTCGCTAATGAGGCGATCGCCGTCGCTAGGGCAAACAAAGGCGTCGAAACCACTCTAGATGCAGTATTGGGATCTGCTACGGCTGTTGGTGAACAGCTAGACTTCATCCGTGAGGTTGCAGACGATGTTGGGGGAGACGCGACTACATTAGGCCGTCAATTTGCCAACCTCCTTGCTGCTACAGAGACGGGAGATGTCGCCATCCCTATCCAGGATGTGCAGGACGTGTTTGCCGAAACGAGCCGCGTTGCACGAGTCCTAGGTTCAGACCAAGAGCAGCTCAATAACGTACTACTTGCATTGACGCAAATTGCCTCCAAGGGCACGGTCTCAATGGAGGAACTTCGTCAGCAATTAGGTGAGGGTTTACCTGTTGCTATCAATGCAACCGCACAAGGATTAGGCATCACCATTGCTGAACTGGAAGAATTGGTAACTGCAGGTGAATTGACTGCTAATGAATTCTTCCCAGCCTTTGCCAGTGGATTACAGAGCTTTGAGGGCGAAGTTGGTGAAGCGGGTAAAGCAATTGGCCAACTAGGAAATGTCATTGGTGATTTTCAAGATGTCGGCGGGCGAGCATTGATACCCATCCAAACAGCAGCAGCGGAATTATCCGCCGAGCTACTTGCCGCTAACTTTGATAACTTCACTGCATTCATTGATGCCCTTGAAGTTGGAGTAAAAAATGCTGAAATTCTGCTGCCTGCTGTACTGGGATTGGTGGCTGGATTAAATCAACAGGCGATCGCCACAGCCGCCGCCGCCGTGCAGACTAAGCTATTAGCTGCTCAGCAGGCGATCGCCTCTGGCAATGCTCTAGCCTTCGCGAAGAATGTAGCGGCATCTACAGTTCGATTAGGCGCATTTGCTGGGGCGGGTGCATCCATTGGCTTGGTTGTTTCCCAGCTTCAAGCAATGGACTCAGAAGCGGCAAAGGTAAGAGGAAGTATCGATCGGATTGCTAGTGCCCTGAACGACTTGGAGGAAGTACGGATCAATTTAAGCCTTGAGGAAGGCGATCTAGGAGATGCGGCCGAAGGCGTTGAAGCCATTGTTGAACGCAATCGACAGCAGGTCGAGGAAAATTTTAATTTCTTTGATCGCACACTAAATGATTTTCTAGAAAGCGATTTCGGTGAATTCTATCAGGGAATATTTAGCACCAATGAGGCATCGTCCTTGCTTGACGGAGTGACCGCAGAGCAATCCGAAGATTTTTTCCGTCTGTCGCAGCAGGTTGATGGACTCATTGGCCAGTATAGAGATCTAGAATCTGCTGGATTAGGAGCATTACCGCCAGAAGAGTTTGAAGCCTTTTCTGACGTTATCCGAGCCTCGATCGATGAATTGGACGCATTTGAGTCCTTGCTTGAGGTCACTGAAGTTGACCGGATAGATCTTCTAAGCACACTTGGAGAGATTGACAAGGAATTAAGCGACTTTGAGGCGGACATCCCCGTCACCGTCGAACCAACAATCAATTTAGACGAACTAGATTCAGCGAGAGCAATTCTTGATTCTGAAATTGCTCAATCACAGAATGCTCAGGTTGCAGCAATACGAGAGTCGCAACTTGCTGGTGTCAGATCTGCCAGCGATGCAGCAGCTCAAGTCGCCCGCATTGAGCAAGATGCCATCAATCAATCCATTACAGCGCGACGGAACGAACTTGCTGAAATAGAGAGCCTGAAATTGGCAGGAGCTGAAGTCACTGAGGAGGTTGCCCTGAGAGAGCTTGAACTTAATCAAGAGATAGGCAAACTCAATATTCAGCGCTTAGAGTCCGAAATTGAAGCGAGACAGCGTGCAGTAGAAGCTCAAATCAATGAGCAATTTCTGCCAATCATTAATGACCTTGAGTTGAATATTCAGGTGGGTGGCGATCAGCTCACACAACTGGCTACGCAGTTAGGTTTCTTACAGAGCACCAACGAACTAGAGGAAGCTCGGCTAGATACTCGAATTGCGATCGCCCAACTGAACGACGACGATGCGGCTGCTGATGCACTTCGAGAACAGTCTCTTGACAACCAGTCAGCGGCAATGAAAGAGCAGCAAACAATTGCCCGCCAACAACTTGCATTAGAACAGGAAATAGCACGCATTGAAGCCGAACGGAGTGCTGCATCGGCACAGTTTGAGCTAGCACGGGCACAGGCTGAAGGCTCCACCCAGGCAGAATTAAATGCACTACAAGCCATTGCTGATTTAGAGAATGACCGCATTGACTCATTGGAACTCATCCAATCATTCCAGTCAGGTACCCTAGCCAATCAGGAATTGATTGAAGCACAGCAGATTGAACAGCAGCGGGTGGATTTGTTGCAGGAAGCTCAGGATAGGGAAGAGGCGATCGCCGAAGAACGACGACGAGGCTTTGAGGAATCCATCAAGCAAGCTGAGGAGTTATTGCGACTAGCTGATGAACGAAGGAATTCCATTGTTTCAGCTATCTTCAGTGAGAATGAGGTTGATCGAGAAGGTTCCCTTGAGTCATTAGGCAATGCTCGAGGAAACCTAAGATTAGCGGATCAATTTGGATTGCTGGAGAGTGAAGAATCTCAGAATCTCAGACAGGCGATCGCAGGAGTTGAAAACATCATTCGTGGTGGTGGCGATGACCGAGCCTTACTCTCCTTCGCTGCCAACTCTCAAAATGATCAGGTCGGCAACGTGTTGGATCAAGTCGGACTAGGCGGCATCGCTGAATTGGTCGGATTGAGTGAAGAAGCTCAGAGTGTCACAGACGGCATTGATAATTCTGAAGCGTTGAGAATCCTTCAGGAGCAGACATCGGTGCTGACTGAACTACCTGCTAATTTCAGCAATGATTTTGAGAGTCGATTTGAGTCAGTGATTGACCGCATTGACTTACAAGGTATTGCGTCACGATTGGATCGGTTGATTGCTGCGACAGAGGCGAACCCGAGACAGTCATCCGTCAACGTCTCCGCTCAACAGGATCTAGGTCAGGTGTTGAACAGCATTAACCGAACGAATAGCAAGTTGGGTGGACTCTAATTAAGTCTTTATAGTACTGCTGAACTTTATATGAATGTAGCGTTTTCATCGTTTACAAAACACCATGAATACTGTTGAGTTAAGCTTCACCGAAAAAACACATAAACAGTGTTCTTGTAGGAAAGATGAATACTATTGCATGGGCACAATCAGTAAGCAAACACAGCAAAATGAGCCCATGAATCATTTATATTATGGAGACAATTTAGACGTTTTACGAAAGTACATACTAAACGAATCGGTAGACCTTTGTTATATAGATCCACCATTTAATTCAAAGCGAAACTACAACCAAATTTATACAAACAAAGGAAAAGAAGACTTTGCCCAAGCTCAAGCATTTGTTGATACATGGGTTTGGGATGATTTAGCTATTAAAGGCTTTAAGGAAATTGTTGGCAATGAGAACGAAGTATTTACGACTCAATGTATCCAGCTCATACTTGGCCTAAAGTCTGTTTTGGGTGAAGATAGCCTTTTAGCTTATTTAATAAGCATCACGCTTAGATGTGCTGAGATATTTAGAGTATTAAAGCCTACAGGCAGTTTCTATTTTCACTGCGACCCTACAGCCAGTCATTATATAAAGTTGATCTTAGACTCAATTTTTTGCCCTCAAGGTGGTGATTTTATTAATGAA
>JBCCWF010000475.1:0-5299 GCA_039194035.1 Cyanobacteria bacterium P01_E01_bin.6
CACAATACGAGTTGGCCAGCTTCCAAAATTGGAAACTACGACATGTGGTTTTGGGGCGCGCGTGGCGCGCCCCAAAACCTCATTTTTCTGTAAACGTTGCCAAGTCGTGTCAACACCCGACTTTGCCCGACTGACATCCGACTAAGTCGCTCATTAAGCTATGGGTAACGACATTCAGAGCGCCTATCATGATTGCGATTCAACCAACTCTGGCATTGCGAGACGACCTCGCTGGCCCAGTGTGCGAAACGCCAACCTATCGGCAAACCCATCAACGAATTCAGCGTCTGCTTGACCATTACCTGACATCAGAACATTTAAACGAGCGGTTAGTTGATTTACCTCAGCAGTTTGACCAGCCCGTGCCCCGTCCCTGGAAACCCATTGATTGGCAACATATTCATGCATCCCATGTGGTGGGAGTCGAGTTACCTGTCTTTTGTGCTCTGCTGGTCGGAGCCTTAGATACAGAAGCTCCCATTCGCGGCTACACCCAAACCAGTCGGCAATACTTGCAGCATCTGCATCCGGAAATGGCCACATTTGTTGGGGGAGTCGTGAATCACGACGGTGACCTCATCGAACCAGGACTGTGGGAGAAAGAAGAACGGCAACACACCCCAGCCTTATCAAGAGTTTATCTTCAACTCACTGGAAAAAAAGTCAAACCAACCCTAAGAGTTGTACGCAGCTACACACCCACATCAAATCCTCGCGCAGACCTCTACCGCCATGGAGTTCACCGAATTGCGACAGAATATGGCGCCACCTGCCTCTATGTGTGGATGATGGCACATGCCACAGGCCCTCTCCAAACTGTTTTTGAAGAACTGCTCATTGATGAAATTAATCACATGACGAAATTTTGGGGCTTTGGTACTTGGGCCTATCCAGAAGCCCATTGGTGGAACATCGGGAGCCTCATTCTTCGAACAACCCGCCATAACAATGATCCACGAAACAGTCTTGCTCGCACGCTAAAACGGATGGCAGTTGTTTTGAAATGGGCAGACTGGTCTATTGCTAATCAATGTTCGTTTGCAACCACCTGCTTACTGGTATTGCACCGCATGTGGCACTGGAATCGCAGCCTCAGCCGTAACCTGTTGACCAACCTATTTGGAGACCTCCCCCATGACTAATCAACCTTACACACCAGACTTGTCAGTATTGCCATCTGAATTAGACCCACAACTGCTGCCTCATCATGTGGCTGTCATCATGGATGGCAATGGTCGTTGGGCGACGCAGCAAGGACTTCCCCGCATCGCAGGACATCGTCAGGGCGCGCGACGCGTGAAAGAGCTGCTGAAATGTTGCAAAGATTGGAGGATTTCGACTCTGACGGTTTATGCATTTTCGACAGAAAACTGGAAACGCCCCACTCAAGAAGTTGATTTTTTAATGGCTCTATTCGAACGATTACTGCGCAAAGAGTTGGCCGAAATGCATCGAGAAGGAGTCCGCGTCGTATTCCTGGGAGATTTATTGAGTCTCCCCAACACACTCCGTACCGTGATGGAAGAGTCCATGAGCATCACTCGGGATAACCAGGCCGTGCAATTTAATGTCGCAGTCAACTATGGAGCGCGCGATGAACTCCTACGAGTATGCAAAATGTTGTCGGCTCAAGTTCAGCAAGGCGATCGCACACCAGATAGCATTACAGAAGCAGATGTAGAATCCTTGCTTTATACCATCGGCTCTCCTGACCCTGATTTATTGATTCGTACCAGTGGTGAACAACGGCTCAGCAACTTTTTACTATGGCAACTTGCTTATGCGGAGCTGTATTTCACTCCAAAGCTATGGCCTGAGTTTGACCGAACTGAATTTTTTCACGCGTTGCTCAATTATCAACAACGCGATCGCCGGTTTGGACAGGTCACTGCGGCTCGCTCTGCCTAGTGAGCGAATGCGTAGGCGCAGAATAGCCTAACGCCTGATTGATGGGTGGATACCGTGCAACACTCTTTATCCACATCACCCATTCTCAACCTAAAGTCACTCACTCATTGTTAGCGTGATTCATCGTTAGAGAGAAGAAGTGGCGACAGTATAGATTTAGCGGAACGTCTTCTATTTTTCTCATTTATCCACTACAGATAGAAAATATATTGGCTTCATAGTCGTTAATGAAGCATAAAAAACACCCGCTATTGTGAAAGGATCGCGTAGAATATCGGGCGAGTGTCTATGATGTTTTCTCCTTGGCATCACCTTCCCGGTGAGACAGTGGAGAAGTCGAGGCAAAAGCTTCCAGTTCCAAATCAGTGCAAGCATCTAGGTTTGGAGTCGATTTAGAAGTTGTTTCTCTATTGTTCATGACTTCGAAGGTTGTCCTTATGACTACTATTCCGTCACTCCATATTGGTTCGTGGTCTTCTGGCGCTCACCGATCGCCTCAGCGATTTGTGTATGGTCTGATAGCAAGTTCTTTGATGACAGGAGTGGCGATCGCCAGCACCGTGAACACTGTCTCAGCATCCACCACATCGCTGAGTCCAGACAACCAGAGCGTTCTATCTCTATCACAAGTAAATGGCTCCCATACAGATGCTGATTTATCTCAGATGTCCGCATCCAATGCATCTCCCTTACTGATTAGTCAACTGCCGACACCGATCACCCTCCAACGAGAGGACAGTGGCGATGCTGTATCCGCTCTCCAACGTCGACTCGTCGAACTTGGTTTCTACAGTGGCCCTGTTTCTGGGTTTTTCGGAGAACTCACTGAAACAGCCGTAAAAAATTTCCAGGCATCTCAAGGGCTGACAGCAGATGGCGTGGTGGGAGGATCGACAACCGATGCCTTGCGCCGTGCATCTTCATCGAATAGTTCCTCATCAAATACGTCATCCTCTAGAGGGGGCTTGACGATTGGCTCGACAGGAAGTGAGGTCAACCAGGTACAGACTCGGCTGGCAGCCCTAGGGTTCTATAGTGGCCCTGTAACAGGGTTCTATGGAGAATTAACCGAAGCTGCTGTCCGAAGCTTCCAATCAGCCAATGGGCTTACCGTTGACGGAGTGGTTGGCCCTGCTACTCTCGCAGCCATTCAACAAGGCAGCCAGAGCTCATCAAGCTCGACGCCAGACCCGAACGACGGTCTACTGGAGCAAGGAGAAGTTGGCCCAGCGGTGGCCGATCTGCAACGACGCCTCAAGAATTTGAACTACTACAACGGACCGATTGATGGAGATTTCGGCAGCTTAACGGTAGATGCCGTGACTCGATTTCAACGGGCACAGGGGTTGACTGCTGATGGTGTGGTTGGGCCAGCCACGCTGGCTGCGATTAGTCGTGTTGAGGGAGGGTCTGGAGCTGTCTCCAATCGTTCGGTTGGCAATTCGACAGGGAGCGCATTTCCATCCTCCTCTCAAGGAACTGTTGTTGGGCAAGGAACCGTCACATCTCCTCCTCCCGTATCTCAAGCACCCGTATCTCAAGCAAATTCATTTCCGCCCATTGCATCCAGCCCCTTTCCTTCGTCAGGAGGAACAGCCTTTCCATCAAGCACATCAACGGCAAGTCCGGAAGCAGTGATGGCACTCCAACAAAATTTACAAGAACAAGGGTTTTACAGTGGCTCAATTGACGGCATCATGGGTTTTGAAACCCAGCGGGCAATTGAGGCAGCTCGCAATGCTTACGGCATTAGTGCCACTGACTTTGATGCGGATGTTCCGTTTTAATCCGTCAACAAGCTAATGAGACCAGTGGCTCCACAATGCATCTGGCTCCGTGTGTTGATGCACAGGACTGGGCAAACTTCTCAAAATTGCAATGAAGAAATAAGGGGTTGGGGCGCGCCCCAACCCCTTATTTCTCTGTAAACGTTACCAAGCCGTGTTATGCACGTTGAGTGACAACGTCAGATAGCAAATGAGAAGTAGCTTCGACAAGGGCGATCGCATCTTCATAAACCATACGTGTTGGGCCTAAAATGCCAATGCTCCCTAGGCATGACTCTCCCCATTGATAGGTTGATGAAACCAGTGTGCAATTTTGCATCGGCTCTAAGGGATTTTCTGTGCCGATACGGATGGTGACGTTGCTGGGCTTTGAGTCTCCTGTAGATTCAAAAAAGAGCGGCAACAAACTTGCTTTCTCGGATTCCAAGAGCTGGATAATTGTCTGAACCTTCTCTATTTCAGAAAATTCGGGATGACGACGCAACACTTCAGCAAGGCCACTAATCAACAGCTGAGATGAGCCGGACTGACTACACATGCGCTGACTCAGGGCCACCAAGGTATCTTCTAGCAACTGAGCATAATGTTTGAATGCATCGTCTAATTCATTCCAATCAAGGGAATGTATCTCATAGAGCGATCGCCCTTTAAGGTGATGATTCAAAAAATTAGACAAAATTTCTAACTCTTGGCTAAGCATCTCAGCATCTTGGCAATCGCTGTCCGGGTGTTGAGGCAGCGACAATAAAATGGACTGCGTTTCATACGTGTCTAGCACTAAAATCAACATTATTCGAGCTGCCTCAACCGGCACCACCTGAACATGGCGCAAGGTTGCCGTAATAGTTTGAGGTAGCGTAATTAGCGTAATGTAGCCACTCAAGACCGCCAGAATGTCAGCAGCTCCCCGCAGAGCCGCTTCCAGTGACCAGGTTTCCCAGTTAAGTTGGGCCGTAAAGAGAGCTTGCACCTGCTGCCTCATCGTTTCAGACGGCGTCAAGAGGCGATCGACGTAAATCCGATACCCCGAATCGGAAGGGACACGCCCTGCTGATGTGTGGGGCTGGTAGAGTAGCCCGATTTTTTCAAGCCGTCCCATGGCATTGCGCACGGTTGCAGAACTGACATTCATGTCATATTCCTCAAGCAGCGTCTCAGAGCCGACTGGACGTGCTGTAGCGACGTACTGACGAACAGTGGCCCAGAGGACGTGCTTTTGGCGATCGCTTAACTTTATGTGCATCGGTCAAATCAAACAAATTTTAAGAAATCCAGAATTAGTCGATAGAAGTGGGGGCGCATCATGAACTCCTGAATGGCCATCAAAACAACCGAGTCCTCAGGAGCCAACCAAGCTGTCATCGTTGTAAGTAGTTAGCCATAATTAAATGTACTTCCCCAAATCTTCTGCCGCCTGCTGCGCAAGCGGCAGAAGATTTGGGATTGTGGCTTTAATGACGTCAGGTACTTAACTATTACCCAATCCTTGCGTGGAAACCCTCAGAGAGATCGTGATCTCTTTCTAAATCCTGAACTATTAAAAAACTATGTCCAATGTAGCCGATTACCTGATGTATTCGTCGTAACTGTCACTACGGGTTACG
>JBCCWF010000476.1:0-5292 GCA_039194035.1 Cyanobacteria bacterium P01_E01_bin.6
AATTGACAGGGTAGACTACGAGCTTTATTCAAAAGCACGTTCGGTTACTAAAAAACTCACACGGATAAATGGCAATTGCTCACTAGAGGAAGTTGCTAATGCTTGCAAGGTCGGTACTTCCAGGGTAATTAAGGTATACGAAACTTGGGAGTTGCACAAACCTTGTCGAATGCCAATCAATGAAGATGGCATTGAGATAGAATTCGCGTCACCTGAAATTGAGCAATTGATTTCAACAGAGGAACGCGATCGCCAGATCTATGAAGCTTCATTAGCGATCTGGCGATCGCCCTTCCCCGATGCACAGAAGCAGCTAGTTATTAACCACTGCTTACACGGATTTTTTTGCCCTGATTCACTGTCTGAACTACGAAACTTGAACGGTGATAATCGAAGCGCAGAAGAATATGTTGATGAAGTCCTGGAATATCTGAGAGCTGAACATGCAAACAATCACACCCGAAATAGTTCGAGAGCAAAGGTTCGACTACAACCAATTGAGCGATACAACCAGGATGTTTGTAATAGGTCAAACGCTCGAAATCAAAGCGTGCCTAAGGCAGACGGCTCAGGGCATTATCACGATCGGACAACGTCTGATAGAAGTCAAAAAACAGATGCCCCACGGCACTTGGCTGCCATGGCTTAGCTCAGAATTTGGATGGAATACAACCACTGCATGGCGCATGATGCAAGTTGCTAAGCAGCCGAAATTTTCCAATTTGGAAAATTTGAATGAATTTGCACCGTCCATTCTTTATCTACTATCAGAGCCAGGCGTACCTGAATCTGCACGGAATGAAGCAATAGAAAGAGCTGGAGCTGGTGAAAAAATTGATCTGAGAGCAGCCAAGGAAATCAAGGTAAATCATCAACTTCGGGCAAAACCGGGGCCACCTCCAGAACCAGCATATGCAATTGGTCAGACCGTATATGGCTTGGTCGATCCATTTGTTGGAATTCAAATGGTTGTTGTTGAAATCGGCAGTCGATCTGCATCGTTGTGGATGTATGAATGCCGATACATGGATAAGGCAGGATTTGAGCACTACCGAACTTTTTATGAGTCGGCCATCTCCATTGCCGCTCCTCAGCTCAAGATTGCTGCTCCTCAGCCCAAGCTAAAAGAAGAGCTACCAGCGAGAATCATCCCACCACCCCAGTCCATTTCGCCTAGTCCGCAGATTGTTAGTATCACATCGACAGCAAGAATTCATGTACTAACAGAAGAACTTGAGGCATACCAGGATCTGCTTCAGCAACTGTTCTATCGATGCAGCAATTTACCCGTACACCAGCGAGATATTGTTTTTGCTGATGGACTAGGAAGAGAGATTGAAGAATGGCTCTACCAGGAACCTTGAAAATCAGAACCTGGTGAGAACAATGGCCTTAACAACAGCAGAACGTGTGGGTCTAGCCCAAAGCCAGACCTGGCTTGAATTTATCTGGATGTCAGTAGTCAATCATGCCACTGGAGTGATGCTAACAATCACCGATCCATCCAGTATCACTGCGGCTCAGAAGCTTGCGCAAAAATATCGAACACAAGCATCAAACAAAAACGCATCCATCTTTATCTCAGCAGCTACATGGATTGCTTCTCGTGTCGATTCTCCTGAGTTTCTGGGAACCGAAATCACTGCTGAATCAATTAGGCAAGGTATCGAAAACGGGACACTGGATGCTGCGATCGCCACAATTATTTCAACTAGCTGGCCATTGATCGCAGCCATTAGTGAGCAGGAAGATCAGTAGTCAATGTCGAGCGTTCTCAATCTGATAAGACTCGGAGTTCCAATCTCTGGCGGACATGATCAAGACGATCCATTCGCTGGGATGTTCACCATGATTGTCCAGTCGGACAATCCGGGCACTTCAGGAGCCAGTCAATTCACGATTCCCACCAATGGCAGCGGGTACGATTACGTCACAAAAGCTCAAAAAGTTGGCGGGGGAACAATTGATGAGACTGGCGGCAATACTGGCGATGTGACGCTGACATTCACTGATGGTGCAGGACAATATAAGGTCGGCATCAGCGGCGACTTTCCCTTGATAATTTTCAGCAATACAGGAGACAATCAAAAACTCATTTCAATTGAGTCTTGGGGAGATATCGTATGGGGCAATAACCAATCGAACAGCTTTTTTGGATGTAGTAATTTGTCAGGCATAGCAAGCCTGAGCGATGGACACTCCAGTGTCACGAGCCTTAGAAACTTTCTCCGAAACACATCCCTAGCATCCATCGATTCAGCGTTTCTTGAGAATGCACCCAACGTTACCAACCTGAGCAACTTCCTGTTTGGAACAACTCTAACGACCGAGTCGTATAGCAACTTTCTTGTCTGGCTCGAAGCCAATTACAATACGCCCGCTCAAACTTTCCACGGTGGTAATGCCACCTACAATGCCGCTGGAGCTACGGCAAGATCGTCTTTGGTTGACACCTATGGATGGACAATTGCAGATGGTGGATCGGCATGAGACGAGGCGCAGGAACCATAGATTCAACATCTCAAAGCTTCTGACGACTAAGCCATGCAGTTCGACCGCATTTTTAATGACATTGTGGATTGGATACGGCGTATTCTGTGGAAGCAACGGGAACGCCAAGCACCATACGAAATCTATGGGCGGAAACCTTCACCATTCGGCACACTATGCCTGATATCCCGTGATACACCACGAGCTTGTCGAACTTGGGTGTTCATGCCAAAACGCACGACAACGATATCCAGCAAGCAGCGAGATATTCATCTGTGCCTAGATACGTTGTCGCCGCTAGATAAAGCAAAGGCTTCAGCAGAACATGTCGATTGCAGTCATGTCGTACAGACGCTCACCCACAAAATCTCAATCTTCTGGGCATCCCATTGGCTGCATGCAGACGGCAGCTACGACATTGAAACAATTTGGGAAGGATTCTACGACTTGCAGGGTCGTAGCGAATACCCCGACAAGATGGCGATCGCCGTTTTGGACAATCTAGCAGCACTACTCCTTCACCAACATCACAGCCAAATCAATTGGCGGTTTGAATGCGATGCATCGAGGAAGCAACTTGTCGTTGGGGCCAGTGGCTTCACACTGCTTGAGATGTTGGTGACCATCGTCATCATTGGAATATTGTCAGCGATCGCCGCTCCTATTCTCCTGAACCAAGTTACTCGCTCGAGAGAGGCTGAAGGGCAAGAGTTGCTGGGTTACGCGGTGCGATCGCAAACCCGACACTTCACCAAAAAGCAGGAATTCACCAATCAACTGCCAATTGATGAGATACCCACAGTGACGCGATATTTCTTACAAATGGATGTAGAGCCTGATTCTGTGGAAATTGAAGTTGCTCCAATAGACCCAGAGTCAATGCTGCGCTCATTCAGAGCATGCTTGAGGGCTGAAGATATGGATACGATTCAAGGACGATTTGAAGCAAATGATGATGAGTGTAGATAGAAGAAGTTTTTGGTAAGCAATTGCATAAAAAAACATGATACTTTACTTGTCTACATCGGAAACAAAAAGCTATAAGCCTATTTGTTTCATTGAATGGAGCGAAGGAAATAAGTTTAAAAAAGCTTACGAAAAAGCAAGTTACCAAGTTGAGATCCATAGTATTGCTGACGCAATCAAGCGTGGCATGCCACTGCCACATGGCTTGAGCGAAGTTCCCAGCATAATTGAGGAAGAGTATGGATGGAGAATTGGCAACAATGACTATACTCCTAAGTATTGTTCACTCAAAAGTATGGATTTTTGGATATGCCATCCACCAATATCGGCGCTGGCCACTGCTATTGTTACCAGTCACTTGCTAAATTCTTAATAATATTTTGCAGAGATCAAGCACCCATAAATTCAGCAAGATTTACAACGGCTTTTTTCACTCTTTTGCTGATTGTCACGGGAGAAAGATTCAATCTTTCTGCCATTTCATTATAAGTTTTGTCATTAAAAAATATTTGAAAAATTAAATACCCCGACTCACTTGATAATGAATTGTTTATAGCAATAGAAAGATCTATAGACTCTAGTGTGCTAACAGAACTTTCGCTGGCCAATAGTTTCCCTATCTCTACGGAGTTGTCATGGTTGAACTTGACCTCAAAACTTAGTGGAGTACGATTCAAAATCGCTAAGTTAGCTTCCTTTAATTTTCCTAGATCTATTTTTAGTTTTTTACTAACTTGTTTTAGGTCTGTTCTTTCGTGAGCTGCAAGCTTATTGAGCTTTGCCCTAATCTCTTCATATTCTCTAGGGATTCTGATTGTGTTACCTAAATCTCTTAAATAATGCAGTATTTCTCCTCTAACGAATGGAACAGCAATCGTACTAAAGGAGCCTCGAGATGGGTTATATTTTTCAATAGCTTTAATAAGGCCCAAGAACCCCACTTGAATCAAATCTTCTTGTGGCTCTCTACAAACACGGCTAATTTTTATTGCAATGTCTTTTACAAGACCTATATTTAGCTCAACCAACTTGTTTCTTGTATTTAAGTCACCAGATTTTGCGTATTGCTCAAGCAAGGAATGAATTGTTTTTTTATGGTCAGCACTGAATTTTGACACTCTTCCTAGTACCTCTTTACAACACAACAAAAAACGTCTAATTTTTATACCTGAGTATTTTCGTTGCTACCCTCAGCTTTCGTGTCTCCAAACGCCTTGGGATCGATTCCCGCTGCTCCCACGGTAAGAAGCAATTGCCCCGTTGCGGTTGAGGCGCGCCCCAGGCGTCCCCATAGCGTTAACGATGGATTGTCCATGATTTCTGCGATCGCCGGAAAGAAAAAAAGTGCGGAGCATCCAATGCCAAGAATTTGAACGGCTGTATTGTCACTTTTAAGCAGTTGAGTAACAGAGTTGCTAACCACAGGAACCCTCTGAGTAGTGTCATTTTGAGGATTCCTGTTGAAGCAATCAAACATTTTCTGGACACCTCAACCTGCCTACAGCCCAGATGGGGAGCCACATGCTTTCATTCCTCAGAATCAGCCGTTGCTATGTTTACTTGACAAGACATGTACAATCCATACCTCTCAAGGGCTTCAAGTGAGAGAGCGACGCAATCATGGCAGAATAGACGTATGGACGGGCAAAGAGTGGCTAAGAGATGGGCAGGGCACAGGACGTTATCACAGCATCTACCCATTGCCCATTCGCACTATGCCGTGTTGGGTAGAAAGCGAACTCCCAGCAGTCGAAGGTCGCTACCTCATCCTTTGTAAATTTGGATATACCCAAAGCGGTTCGTGCTGGCGCATAGAACCCGACTATTATGTCGCAA
>JBCCWF010000477.1:0-5254 GCA_039194035.1 Cyanobacteria bacterium P01_E01_bin.6
GCTTCATCCGTCAAACACCCGTCATCACAGCCCAAAACTCCGTGATGCGATACCCCTACAACGTGAAGGGCGATCTGCTGAAACGGCGATCGCCCTTTTTGCATGTACATTATGCTGCGTTAAAGCGATGGGGAGATTATTTAAATAATGTCGTGCATAGTTCACTCGCTGTAACCTCTCTCAATGCAAAGGTTATCCTGTTGCATGCCAAAAAGTACTTCTCTGAAATCGTTACAAAGAAGTTACGATAGAGCTTTCTAGGATGTCTCATGCTAGTGTAGGCAGGTCAGCCGAACCTTGAAAACCGCATTATTTCGTTGACCTGTCTACATCCCTTGTCAAGCAAGCGTTTCAGACCACTTTTCTAAGAGCTTATTGCAAAAGAAGTGGGCTTATTGACAAGAAAAAAGACCCCATCTGCAAAATGGGATCTAGAGCTATTTCATAGCAAGGCTTTCAAAAGCCAGGGGTTCAAACCCTCATTACCCCGAAAGGGGACTGAAACAGCTTCTACCAGCCGGTGTCATATTCTTTCAGCAGTTCAAACCCTCATTACCCCGAAAGGGGACTGAAACACGTGGATTCGAGTAGAGGTTTCTGCATCATGAAACTGTTCAAAACCTCATCACCCCGAAAGGGGACTGAAACATAGATCTCCAGATCTGACGTAAAGTCTTCTCTCGCGAGTTCAAAACCTCATCACCCCGAAAGGGGACTGAAACCGACATCACCATCAGTACCCCTTGGCTGGAATTCTCAGTTCAAAACCTCATTACCCCGAAAGGGGACTGAAACCATACACCGCGCAATTGATCAAATCATGATTTATAGCGGTTCAAAACCTCATTACCCCGAAAGGGGACTGAAACCTAGAACAACCCAGCACTCTACTGTAACATCGCCATTGTTCAAAACCTCATTACCCCGAAAGGGGACATTAAGGATAGTCAATTAGAATAGAGGTGCGATTCAGCAGCATGAGGTGAATCATGAATTTACAAACTCTTCCTCAATCGAAACCACTCTTGCTCCAGCTTCCGAGTGATCTTGTGCTTCAGGTGACTCCAGAGCAGTTTGCTGAACTAGCTGCTGCGAATCGCGACCTCAGATTTGAACGCACTGCAACCGGACATCTCATTGTGAATCCACCAACTGGTAGTGAATCGGGCAAGCGAAATGCAAAAATCATCACTCAACTGGGAATTTGGGGTGAAGCAAACGAGCAGCTTGGAGAATATTTTGACTCATCAACAGGATTTGAGTTGCCGAATGGAGCGAATCGCTCACCCGATGCCTCTTGGGTACGGAAGGAACGGTGGGAGGCTCTAACACCTGAGCAGAAAAAGGGGTTTGCACCACTTTGTCCTGATTTTGTCGTAGAGCTTCGCTCGGAAACGGATGCGCTTAAAGATCTGCGCCCCAAGATGCAGGAGTATATGGAAAACGGCTCACAACTGGGGTGGTTGATCGATCCTCAAAATAAGCGGGTGGAGATTTATCGTGCAGGCCAAGCGGTTGAGGTATTAGAAAATCCCAGCACAGTATCGGGTGAAGCAGTTTTACCGGGATTTACGCTTTCATTGAAACGTATTTGGGCTTAAGAAATTGAGCGTTGGCTAAAAGATCGAGGTATTGATCCCTATGCGTTGCCGTCTGATGAGGAGGAAAACGCATTACGTTTTTTGAGTTCGAGGGCAATAAAATCATTGCTGGGGGACGATTATACGGATTACACCTTTAGATTCAAAGTTAGACGACAGAACTGACGGATAACTCCTGGAATACATTAGACGACAAATTTGTCGTTGAATATATAGTCACGATTGCCTCCTATTGGCGATTGCTTTGCTCCGAGTTACAGATATTGTTGTCTCTAACACCCTCTTTCAGAGGTTCGGGTTATCGTCGACTTTTGAGTCCCACGCTATTTGTAGTACCTACTGCTTCTCAGGAGACTGCCACTCATGGACGAACAAATTGACCGAATCGAAACACTGGACAATGCACGGCGTAGTGAGGTCATCGATGTACTGGCAAATGCGTTCCGAGACTATCCAATATTGCCGCCCGATCCAACTGGTCGAAAATCGCATTTGATGGCTGTCGCGATCTTAGATGCATTCGCTGGCGCACCCGATGCAACACTGTTTGGCATCTCACGCGATGGTGAATTGGCATGTGTGGCGTTCGTGTTTGCTGATGGATACGAGCCGGGGGGACTACCCTTGGTGTGGTTTCTGTGGCGTATGTTGAGAGCCATCGGCTTGCGGAGGTTTCGCATGATGGGTCGCGTGATGTCCGTGAAGCGCGGCGGCGATGAGCGACGGCTAGAACTAATGCTATTGGGCACGCGCGGCGACTACCAGGGGCAGGGATTGGGCCGCACGATGCTGCGCAACCTTTTCGGTTTTGCCCGCGAACGGGGTTACGCATCTGTGGTGCTCGAAACTGCCAAGCAGACTCCAGCTTTTGGTTTCTACCTACGCGAGGGCTTCGAGGTAGAGAAGGAGATCTCGTTGCCGACGATGCCGCTGTGCATGATGCATCGGCCGTTAGATTGAATGAGCCGTACATCTGCTGTTTCTAAGAGTGTCATGCAGCGGAGGCGCAGGGGTAGGTGCGTGCTTCAGTCTCGCGCCGCTGATGACAACCTTAGCTAGCCTCAGCATTTTGCTCTGGACTGGATGAGAGGCTTAGATGTCGTCTTTGTTTCGACTGATGGCGATCGCCCTTCATGTTCTAGGGGTTTAGAGTTACCGCTGCTCAAGAATATCTAAGATGCGCTGAAGGCCCGTTTCTACGTTTCCCATGCGTTGGTCTAAACCATCCATACGTTGAGTTAAACCACGCTCCAAAACATCAATTCGCTGATCTAAGCCTGCGATATCTTCTCGAATAAGCGCGTTACCGCTTTTCAGCTCATTGATATCGCTCTCAACGTGATGAAATCTCGTTTCATACTGAGCAATCCATTCCATAACCTCTGTGAAACCGGACTGCATATAATCAGCATCAGGCTTACGTGAGATGCTCTCAGCATTTTGATTAACCTGCCTCGTAAGCAAGTTAACTTGTTGTTCCAACCGTTCAACTCTTGACTCGATCATGGTCAATCAAAATAAAACGAATGCCTGCACTCAAGGTAACACTATTCGCCATCGTTTACCCCCTAGAACAGGAAGGGCGTCATGAAGGGCGTCATGAAGGGCGATCGCCTATAGTACTTTTATTGATCGACTAAAATAACTTGTCCAGGAAAACCTAGATATGTAGCATAGAATACATCATTTCGTTTCTGCCAGTGAAATAAGCTGTAGCAAATGGTTTTGCGCTCTAACATAGTATTGAATTTCTACTATTTAGAGAGTCATTGGAAGACTTTCATTTTTAGTGAATCTGAGCATGGATACTAATCAGAGAATGGACTATCTTTACAAAGAATATGTCCGACTCAATGAAAAAGTTGAAGAGTATATCAAAGGTTGTTTTGAAGATTTTAAACTTTTGGGAGCAGCGAGTGCGTCCATGCTTTTTTGGCAACCAATTGCAGAGTTAATTACTTCGGATAATTCTAAGATTAATGATAGGCTTCTATTATTTCTAGGTTTTCTAAGTTTACTTCTAGTTTTTGTATTAATCGGATACCGGATTTTGATTAGACTTGCCTTCACCCTTTCTATGTCTTCCAATCTTTTAAGTTATGAAAAAGAAATTAGAGAAGAACTCAATGAAGCAGAGAACTCACAAGTCTTTAATTTGAATCGAGAGAGAGACACAGCCAAGTTTTCCGAAGCTTACCGTGTAACCTATGGAACCACTTTCGTGATCCTTTCAATAGGCATAATTTTTATACCGTTTGTAATCCTATGGTCTTCTAAAGATTTATATGCAGTAATTTATTTGTTGGTAGCATTGCTAGCTTTTCTTACTTATACTCAAACAACTAGAAAACTGACAAGACTTTTCTTAAGTGACTTCAGATTGTTCTAGCACGATTTCAGCTCAAATGGCTCATCAGTGGATAAAGTCGAAATCAGATGGCGATCGCCCTTATCAACTTGCCTTATTTGCCAGAACTGTACAAAGCTTTGTCAACTCAGCAATAGAAGCACTTTGGCTTTCGATATTTGAGGCTTGTTTGTCAGCCAACTTCAGGTGATCTGCAATCGCTTTTCTCAACTCCGAGATTTCCCCGGAGAGTTTATCGATGCTTTGGTTTGTCTGACGAACCTGCCCCGTGAGCTGAACTAATGCCAATTCAGTTTTCTCCTGAGCAGCAGTCAGCCGATCGAACCCAGCCTCAACCTTTTCGCTGATCAAGCTCTCTACCCCTCATCCTTGCGTATCAGATAATCCATCAGCCTTTCCATTCTGTCTATCGCCGCGTGAAGGGACTTCCGGTCTTCTCGGGCTTCGTTCACATATTCGCTCACCTGAGTCGTCAACCTATCCACGTTATGCACGACATTTGCGAGTGCGAGTTCATTACTGTGCTGCTGTGCTGCGAGTTGATCGATGCGTCGTCCTGCTTGATTTAGTCGTTCATGAGCAGACTCAGCATAACTAGCAGCAGCGGTTAATAGTTGCGTTGCGTTCTCCAGGTTCTCTTCGATACGGTTGAGGCGATCGCTCATGGATTTGCGTCACTCAAACACGTCTACACTCTAAAAGGATACAACTAGGAGTGAAACCGCGTCTGTACGTTGTTCCTAAACCTGCAATCCTCACAACTTCCTCAATATTGAGTTCCAATAATACATAGGCTTATCCCTATGCAAAGCAAAAATCCTCACTACGAAAAAAGCTCAGAACAAGCGTTGACAGGGAAATATAAAGAACGCCTGCACTGGTGATAAGGATCACCTCCCTGGGAACACATCACAAATACCGTAATAATACGGAAGCGCTCACCGCATCTACATCAACTACGGGTGAAGCACACGAATTTTTGATGTATAAGTTATGAATCTACTGGTGATCCTGATACCATGCCTTATCCGTTGCATACCGAGAACGCGAACATCTTTTTGATGATCTCGTCTGGACTGGTGACTCTGCCCTATTCTGTTGAAGGCAATAAAATCATCGTCATCCCGCCAGGCAATGATGAACGCATTTTAGATGAAATATTAAACACATAGGACTTACGCAGAGCGAGAGGAGCAGTAGAGCCACAAACAGGGAATCATTCGCTAGAGTCAATCAATGAACGACTCTGTAAGCCGCCTGGACTATTGTCAATATCTTCTGGTCA
>JBCCWF010000478.1:0-5220 GCA_039194035.1 Cyanobacteria bacterium P01_E01_bin.6
ACAAAGATGTGCGTTAGAAGGTCCGTCGCCTTTACCATAGTCATGAGGAGCTACAAGGTTTTGTGTTTGCTTACCTTAATCTTGATGGCTCCTCGTTTTTTCAGCTAGTAATAGGCATCGCTCAACTCACATAAGGCGTATTATTGGATTTCAAGGGAATCGATGACTTGCAACAGTGGTTATCGGCTTATCAGGAACAGCGTGAGATAAAGCGATCGCCCCCATCCTCATCGTCAAGTTCTAAACGCCTATAGCTCATGCATGGATTATATCTGGATGGTCAGGATCAGCATCGAGAACACCTGGTGCTGCAACGTTACCTCCAACGGGACAATCAAATCCTATATCTCTGAGAACTATGACAACATTGGAGGTGCCCAGCGACAGGCAATGGGCATGCGCCAACCTGTGCCAAATGCACGATCGGTAACTTTGATGCCGGGCGGGGCTTGGCGTCGTTTGAACTCGGCGCGATTGACGAGTCGCACCACTCGATTCACGATGGCTGGGTCATGTCCGGCACTAACAATATCCAAAGGAGACTGATGTTGGTGAATGAGGCGATCCAGAATGTCATCCAAAATATCGTAGGACGGGAGTGAATCTTGATCGGTTTGCCCTGGTTTGAGTTCTGCACTCGGTGGCTTATTCAAAACATTGGATGGAATCACTTCGGTTGCTCCGTCAGTTAACGCAATCGGAAACGACGAGTGGGGGGATGGGTAAGTTATCTGTTGATTGAGCCAGCGGCAGATGGAATACACGCGAGTTTTGGGGACATCGGCGATCGCCCCTAGCCCGCCGTTCATGTCGCCATAGAGGGTGCAGTAGCCCACTGCCATCTCAGACTTGTTTCCTGTGGTGAGCAAGAGATGTCCAAACTTATTGGCGATCGCCATCAGTAAATTGCCGCGAATGCGCGACTGAATATTTTCCTCCGCGACGCCAAACTCAGTGCCAGCAAACAGCTCCGCAAAGGTGTCGTCATAGCCCTGCATCAAGTTTCCGATGGGCAGCGTCTCCGTGCGAATGCCCAAATTGTGCGCCAAGGCGTCTGCATCTTTGATGGAATGCTCAGAACTGTAGGGAGATGGCATCAGCACGCCCAATACATTCTCAGCACCCAGAGCAGCAGAGGCGATCGCCGCGACCAGAGAGGAGTCGATACCACCGCTCAAACCAAGGACAACTTTAGAAAATCCACATTTTCGGGTATAGTCTTGGACGCCGAGCACAAGAGCTGACCACATCTCTTCATCTGGAGTCTGGGGTTGAGGGGCGATCGCCCCTGACAGCACGTCACGACTCTGGCCATCAACATCAACCAAGACCAAATCGGGTTGGAATGCGGCGGCTCGACACTGCACCTCTCCAGAGCGACTAAATCCAACGCTACTGCCATCAAAAATCAGATCATCATTGCCGCCGACCTGGTTCACATACAGAATCGGCAACGCATATCTCAACGCAGCATGACGCAACATCGATTCTCGAATGCTCTGTTTACCCAGACTGTAGGGAGATCCGGACAAGTTCACAATCAGATCCACACCCTGCTGAGCCAGGTCATCCAAGGGGTTCACTGCATAGCTCCGCTGTCCCCAAAATTCCTCATCATTCCATAGGTCTTCGCAGATGGTGACGCCGATGCGGAGGCCATCCATAACAAATGTATTGCTCTGGACATCGGGTTCAAAATAGCGGTCATCATCAAACACATCGTAGGTGGGGAGTAGTCGTTTATGAAACACCTGCTTCACCATGCCGTTTTCCAGCAGCGCAATGCTGTTAAACAGCGATTTCCCTCCTTTCTCAGGCGATCGCACGTTGCGTTCTGCGGTTCCCACCAACACAGCCAGATTAGGAGGCAGGTCGCGAGCTAATTGCTCCAATGTGGCAGACAGACTGGCAACAAAATGAGGTTGCAGCAGCAGATCCCGAGGTGGATAGCCTGACATAGAGAGTTCTGGAGTCAACATCAGCCTCGCTCCTTGAACCGCGGCGGCACGGGCGGCATCCAGAATGTGCTGGGCGTTGCCCTGCAGGTCTCCAATGGTGGGATTCAGTTGGGCGATCGCAATTTTCATAGCCACTAACCGTTGGATATAGAGGTTGGATATAGAGTGAATGGGACACAGATCATCAGAAGGGGCACAGCCTGATTCCCCGATGTGAAGGCTCTAAACAAACACCAAAGGCTTGTCTTTAAAAGGAGCGAATTTCTCGGCATCAAACCGATAAAGGCTGGCAGGACGTCCTTGCCCCCGAGATGCCTTAATACCCGTATCAGCAAGGAATCCCAGCTTTAGGAGACGGGTACGAAAGTTGGAGTAATCCGAAAAATTATGGCCTAATACAATGGAATAGAGCTGATAGAGGTCATTGAGCGTAAACATTTCAGGTAACACCTCAAACGCCACAGGACTGTATTCCAGCTTGCTGCGAAGACGCTGGCATCCATAGTCCAAGACACAGCTGTGATCAAAGGCCAGGGACGGGAGTTGTTCTAGCGGATACCAGGCAATGCCACTGACCCCGTCAGCAATCAGGTCAGCCTCGGCAAATCGCACCAACGCAAAGTAACTGACCGATAGATAACGAACACCATAGCTCTCGGATGATTCTCTTGGGTCTCGCCCAGGCCCACCAAAGGTATAGAGCTGCTCCAGGTAGAGGTTCTCGGCTCGAATCTTTTCTGAGAGCACTCGATAGGCCGCATCTTCCAGGGACTCCCCTTGGCGGACAAGGGTACCCGGCAAGCTCCAATTCCCAAGATAGGGAGGATCGCGGCGCATCACGAGCAGCACCAGGAGTCGATTTTGATCGGTATCGACTGAAAAAATGACGTTATCAACTCCTACCTTGAAATCAGCAAGGCAGGAATCGACTACCTCGTTGGCAGAGTGTTTTTGGATGGATCCTGACATTCGTATAGCTTTTCTTGGTGAATATAGGCCTGCACGGGAGGCGTAATAGTATTTGGATCATGCGCTTGGCGATAAGCCGTCGATGACACGGGTGGACCGGTCATGTCGGCGATCGCCACATCACCGCCCTGAGCAAGGAGATGAGTCACGTCATGGGGCGTGATGGCATAACCAGGCCGTGGAATCACCAACAGCTTGACCTGTTGCAATAACTCCGTTGATCGATACCAACCCGCCACTTTATCTACAAGGTCAGACCCAACAACAAAGGTCAAACTGGCGTCTGGCCATCGATGTTGAGCACGTTCTACCGTAATCAACGCTCGGGGATTGCTCAATCGCTGATCACAATAAATATTGGATCGGGGTGGATGAATATCCGAGATGAGTAGCCTCAACATGGCTGCCCGGTGATCCAATGGAGTTTGGTGATGCTTGAAGGGGTTTTCAGATGCCCAGACCCAGACTTCGTCGTATTGATACGACAGCCAATTCAAAATTTGCTGGTGTCCAGCGGTTGGAGGATCTGCACTCGTCCCAAATAAAGCAATGGAGGGCATGGTGGATAACCAATCAAAATTCATGTCGATCATAAGGCGGAAATCGAGTCCGGATATGTCCCCAGTCACTCGCGGAGCGTCGTTGGAGTCAGCACTCGCGCATTTTGTGTATACCCGTAACACCATGATTGTTTAGGCATGTCATGGTTTGGCATGTCATGGTTTGGCAATCACGCGCGATCGCCCATCAAGGTATGCGTCTGAATGCGATGCTGGGTTTGCTGAGTTAAGGCTTGGAGAGCCTTACTCGGTTGAACCGAGAGTTCACGTGGGTGCTGGATGCTGCGGACAGCCATCGGGAGCGTGTTGACTGACTGTCGGGTACGCTGGGCGATCGCCTCTATCGTCTCTGGCGTCTCTGGCTCACTCACTCGTTGTCCGTTTTTCATGACCTGTTTTAGGAGAGGCAGTTCCTCCAATGGGAATTCTGATGCAGATTGTCCTGGCAACGATGCGGCTACACTCGTCATCTCCGTCATCAATCCTAGGCGATCGCCCTGAACGATTCCATCAAGGTTCCGCCTACGAAAAATCTGCTTGCGCCCAGGATAGGTCATTTTGCCACTGGATGCTTTCATGGTTGGAATGCCATCAATGTCCACAAGCTTATACACACCATTGACCGGTTGCCCGGTGACCAACTTTGTCCCAATGCCATATCCATCAATACATGCGCCTTCATGACGCAGCCGCATGATCTCGGCTTCATCCAAGTCGCCACTTGCAAAAATGCGGGCATCTGGTAGAAGCGATCGCACCTGCTTCGATTGCGCCACTAAATCTCCGGAGTCGAGTCGCACGGCTGGGA
Organism: Cyanobacteria bacterium P01_E01_bin.6; assembly: GCA_039194035.1. Classification (GTDB taxonomy): domain Bacteria; phylum Cyanobacteriota; class Cyanobacteriia; order CAKZMO01; family CAKZMO01; genus JBCCWF01. Next base: position 4,296 of record JBCCWF010000478.1, read on the forward strand.
CACTCATGTCGCCTGATTGAACCTGCTCAGCCAGCCGCCGAGCAGCGGCAATAGAATCATAGGTGTCAATCAATAACGCTGCATTTGGGAAATAGCGATGAAACGCATGAAATGCATCATCTTCACTTCCTTCAAGCGCAGACAATGCCATCACCAACGCATGAGCCATGGTGCCGCTGGGCAATTGTCCCAGCTGAAGGGCTGCAAATACATTAGAGGTGGCATCCAGTCCTCCGGCGATCGCCGCTCGTGCAGCCCAAATGGATGCCTGGGGACTAAATGCTCGACGCGTACCAAACTCCAACAACCGAGCCTCTTCCCCAGCGACATCCCGCAATCGTGCTGCCCGCGTTGCAATCAAGGTTTGGTAGTTGAGGGTATTCAACACATATGTTTCAACAATTTGCGCTTGCCACAAGGGTGCTTCGATTCGCAGCAACGGTTCATGGGCAAAAATAGCGGTTCCTTCTGGCACAGCCCAGACATCCCCACTAAACGATGCACGTTGCAGCAGTTCCCAAAAAGCATCCGGCGCATGCTCGAATAGACCTGTTGCCTTCAGGGTATCAACATGACCTGAATTAAATCGAAAATGATCGAGGTAATCAAGTACCTGCTCCAGCCCCATGGCAATGAGGTAGCCAAACTGGTCAGGCAATCGACGTACAAACAGCTCAAAGCTAGCAGGACGCTGATCCAAGCCTTCGCCCACGTAACAGGCAGCCATTTTGAGCTGATAGAGATCGGTCAACATCCCATAGTCATCAGAAGCGAGATTGAGAGACAGGGCCTCTTGATCCGGTTGAATAAAGGTCGTCATACCGTTATCCCAAAGTTACGCTGTACAGATTCACAAACAAATTAGTATATAGACATCAATAAACTCACTTTAAAAATCTGGGGAGCTTCCCTCCGGGGCGCTCCC
>JBCCWF010000479.1:0-5219 GCA_039194035.1 Cyanobacteria bacterium P01_E01_bin.6
ATAGCAAGCACTTAGGAAATGCTTCATTGAAGTAAAGCCGCCATCGCCAAGAGCTATAACACCTAAATCTCCTTTGATGATTTTGATGTCTAACAATGTCCAGACAACCTAAGCGTCAGCAGCCCCTTGATTTTCAGTTCCTTCTCCATCAGTCTGATTACCATCTGACTGCTCATTGTTGTTATACGAGCGACGACGACCAAATCGAGAATTGGAACGCTTACGGAACTTTCTAGCGTATGCCTGGTTTCTAAGAGCTTTTTCCTTTTTCAGGTTACGGCGTTTTGCCATTCTTTACCTCATTCAACTGATTTGCCATGCAATTCAAGCGCAGCTTCCTATTGTACAGAATTATGCAAATTAGTGAAAACATGTTTTCCTTGCCTTCCTTGCCTCAAACTGCTGAGGAGCGATACATCATTCAAGCAACTAAGCGCACAGGCTTTCTTGACATATAGCAAATGCACTGTTCACGATTTATAGCGGTATGCAACCGCGTCAAGTACAAAACCGGTGATGTGGGGCGCGGCGCGCCCCACATCACCGTACTTAATCAACTCGCACAGCGCTATATCTCACAGCATTGGTGATTGATGCAGCGCAGCTTCTAAATCAAGATGAGATAACTTTTCATGAGCATGAGGAATTGAATGGGCTCCTCGAAGAAATCCTGTGTTTGCTCCTGGGCAAATGTAATGCAGTGTTTCTGGCAAAAATCGATGGAGAATTTTTTGCGTGTGCCGAATTTGCCTAGGCCAATGAAACGTTTTGGAAACGCGTAAGGGAGCGGGATAACCTTGAGTTGTGGGAAGTAGATGTCGTCCAGTAAACAAAATACCTCCATCAATTGGGGTGTATAAACAGGCTGAACCAGGCGAGTGTCCAGGTGTCCAAAAAACCATCATTCCATCGGTCAGTTGATGCTCATGCTGAAACGAGATGAGCGTTGCTTCAGGCAATAGATAGGCCTCTTGCTCTTGCACGAGAATGGGGCATCCAAAAGCCTTTTGTACATGCTGGATAGCCCCCTTACCAGTTCGATGAGTCAGAAAAATCCATTGAACCCCTCCATGATTGTCTAAGAATTGTCGAGTTTCTTCGGCCCAAGCAGGGCAATCAATCAAACCATTGCCCGAAGATGTCTTGATGAAATAGGCGGTACCGCCTAATGTGTCTCGGTTAGGAGGGAATGCAAAAACTGTTTCAAAGATAGAGTGAGGCGTTTTCACAATTGAACTTACGATGACGTATAAAGGAAAGCTTTATGTTCCAGCATTTTTGTAGAGGGAGTGGAAACGCTATGCTGGGTCTAGTGACTGTATTCGTCATATTGCATGACTTAGTCCATAGTCTAACTGATGAGTTGAATTTCTAAATTAGAAAGGATTTCAGGAACCTTGTTACGTAGCTCGTATCGCCTCAGACTTTCACATAAGTTTCCGTGAGCTTGATTGTATTGCAATAAGTGACTTTGACGAATAGGCTTTTTCCCCAGCATGATTTTTTGGCTACTCTTCTTACTTGGATTCTTCACGTATTTGATTGTCCGTCGCAGTGCGACTGGCATTACTCAGACACCAATCTGGTTACTCTGGCTCGTCATGATGATGCCAGCCTTTGTCTGGGTTCTCATCATGTCTCAAGATAGAAGTGAGCCTTTTTTCATCGGGCTGCTACTGCTGTCGTGCATTGTATGCCCCATTATCTATTGGGTTCTGATTCAAAAGGGGCGCGTTGAACAATCGACGGAACCAAATAGTAACCTCCAAGGAAGTACCAACACTGATCTCACCAAAATGGCTAGCACCTCCACAGCCGAAGACAAGCTTCCCCTCGACAGAGATGAAGAAGCAACATTGAAGCATTGCTTCCCTTGGTCGGTGTATTACGTAAATAATATTGAATATCGTGCTCAAGCGTTAATCTGTCGGGGACAGCTACGGGCATCGTCGGACAAAGCGTATGAAACAATTCGTAAAAATATTGCGACCCATTTTGGCGATCGCTTTTTGCTGGTGTTTCAAGAAGGCCTAGATGGCAAGCCTTTTTTTGCGCTTGTCCCAAACCCTAAGAACATAACTCAGCCAGCCCAAAGCGCACCTCTTTTTCGGCCTGGCTTAGCCTTTGGGCTATTCGCTGCAACTCTCATCACAACAACGTTTGCTGGAAGTGTTTTAGCTGGCGCTATTGATGAAACCTGGCAAGGAAATGTGAGCGATTTTCTGAAAGGGATTCCTTATGCAGCTTCTCTGATGGCTATTTTAGCGGTTCATGAATTTGGACACTACATCACCGCACGACGATATCGAATTCGTGCCACGTTGCCCTATTTTATTCCAGTGCCTCCAGCCCCCATTTTTCCCTTTGGAACATTTGGTGCATTCATTCAAATGCGATCGCCTGTTCCAAATCGTAAAGCACTGTTTGATGTTGGCATTGCAGGGCCTCTAGCTGGTTTCGTTGTCACCATTCCTATTCTGCTGTGGGGCCTTGCTCACTCTGAACCCTCAGCACTTACAGACGAATCAAGCATTCTCAATTTTGCATCCTTTAGCCCAACCTCTTCATTCCTGATTTCCCTCCTGAGCAAGATAGCATTGGGTAGTCAGTTATCTTCAGATGTAGCTGTGGCACTTCATCCTGTAGCAATTGCCGGGTTATTGGGAGTCATCGTCACAGCCCTAAATCTCATGCCTGTGGGCCAGCTAGATGGCGGTCATGTGGTGCACGCAATGTTTGGTCAACGAATGGGAGCAGCAATTGGCCAAGTTGCTCGACTACTCGTATTACTGCTTGCATTTGTACAGCGTGAATTCTTGATTTGGGCAATTTTGCTGTTCTTCATGCCCATTGTCGATGAACCCGCGCTCAACGATGTTAGTGAACTTGACAATAAACGCGATTGTTTAGGCTTAATTGCCCTGACGCTGTTGGTTACCATTGTTTTACCAACCCCTCCTGTCATTGTTCGATTACTCTTTGGTTAATCTGGGTTTACGCCTTAAACCGGGGAAAACTTAGTGGGATTGTGGGGCTCGGAGCGTCCCACAATCCCGTCTTAAAATACAAGCCGTTGATCCGTTCTAAGGAATAAAAATCTAATGACTCACAATTCATTGAGGGAAATCAGCGCACAATAACGTGTTGCTTCAAGACGTCCACAATAGAACAGTGCCAATAGTCAATGTGCGCCGAGATCAGTCCTTCATCATTGAGACGAAGTTCACTCCATCCCTTAATAGAGATACCAGGTCGCCACGGCAAAGGAGTTGTCCAGCTCAACGTCCAATCCGTCCGGATATCTTGGCCTGTTTGATGAATATCGTGCAAGTCTAGTGCAGGGGCAGCAAACCATCGCTCCATAAATTGAATCATCTGACGATAGCGATCGCAGCCCCGAAATTCATTGAGTGGATCTTTGAAATAAACGTCGTCAGCATAAATATCGTAGGTTTGATCCTTCGGGAATCGTCTGTAGTCTTCTTTCAAAATAGTCAAGATGTCGGTCATGCTAAGTGCAGCTTAAAACATTAGTCAAACTCAATAGGCTGATGAAAAGCATTAGCAAAATTCTCCCCCCGTTAAATATCTAACCATCGTCTAGGTGGGGAGCGATCGCTTTCCCTGGGGGAAAACGACCGTTCCCAATACGGCTTGGGTTTAATCCTGCAGCTGCATTCATTTTAATTCCTAGGGCAAGCCAAAACTGAGTGAACCATCTGGGGTTGAAGAGACATCAGGTAAAGAGGCGCTAACCTGGTGAGCGGTAGAACTGTCATTGGCTTGATTGCTAGACGTATTTCGAGATGATGATTCTGATCGTTCTAGTGAATCGAATGTCATGGTTTGAGAATCATCAGCAACGCTGAACGAACTGTGGGCGATCGCCTGAGCAACAGCCTGCATTCTTCGGTTCTGATCTTGGCGAATGAGAGGCTCTGTATTGCCAAGTCCCGGCGCGTTCCATCGTCCCCTCTGAACATCCCAATACCCCTGAACCCGTGCCCAGAGAATGGCATCTCGTCCATGCAATCCCCGCTGATAGGCTTCTGTTAGCCACTCAGCATAACCGGGCTTTCCCAATGCGGCGAGAGGAGATTGATTCGCTAAATCAATACCATTCAATTCTTCCTCTAAGCCGAGCTGTATACCTGACCGTGCAGCACGGTATCGAATATCTGATGCCTGTTGTTTTAGGCGATTCAGCTGTTTTCTATCGGCTTCATCAGGAGACGATGCGCCATGTTGGTAAGAGAAAGTTCCTAAATTCCAGACCCCATTTCCTGGGTCGGTGTGTCCCTGAAATGCAGAAGTATAGCCTCCAGAGGGCGTACGCGTCCCCTCTGCAGCACCAACCGCTTTAGCCACCAAAGAGTGACTATTGCCATCAAATAATACACTGAGTGCATGAGACTCTTCACGCTGGGACAGTAGCAGATTTGAGGGCTGCACGACTCGGAAAGGGCGCAAGAAAAAATTAAGCCCAAATTGCATAGATGATTCAGTATTGCCTTGCTCATGTGATGAATCATCAAATTCATCCGATCCACTTGAAGCGGTTACGTTATCCCGATAAAGATTGGCAGAGGTGCTTGATAAAACTGGATGTTGTGCCACTATCGTCGTTCGTTGGGGCGATCGCCCACGCTCAGAATGCGTGGCCATCGGCATTAAAAGTAAGGCCGCCCCAAGAACGATAACGGGTGGATGCTCTATCAGCGAAATTGCTCTCATAATGGCCGCTACTTTATAAATCATCAGTCACTGGGATTGCTGTTAGCTGTCCTGATTGATGGTGGATGGTTATTCAAGTAGTGCCAGTTCAGTGAAAATCCCAACTTAGCAATGTTCAGTACCATCTCACGACTTTTCCGTGGAAAATGACCTGCCATTGCTCTAGGGCAAAAAGGGTGAGCGCGAGGAATTTTATTTAACCCAGCGCTCACACACAATGACGTGAAACTACTGGAGACTAGTATAGTACAAATGAATTATTTTAGGTGATGTTCACACATCTCACGACTTGGCAAAGTTCTCGAAGTTTTTTTGTTTTAAGAAGAAAAAAGAGACTTAGGCAGGCATCATGACCTCCACAACTTGTTCAACAGATTGCCCTTGAGCAAAGAGCGAGTGACACAACTGCACCATAGGATGGAAAGCCTCACGAGTCAAGCCATAGAGCTTCTGTCCAATGCTTGGCGTTTTCTTTGCAAAGCTAA
>JBCCWF010000480.1:0-5212 GCA_039194035.1 Cyanobacteria bacterium P01_E01_bin.6
CAATCCTGTTCTTGTTTTAACAAAGTCCCTCTAACTTTTTAAGTGTACTTTGTCAATGCATCCGCCCACTTCAAACTTTAGAGGGAGATGGATGCAGTACTTTGCAACAGTGGCGAGAGGACTAGAAGAGACTGCTGCTGAAGAACTTCGACAACTGGGTGCGTCAGATGTTGAGCCAGGGTTTACGGGAGTATCATTTACGGGCGATCGCCTCCTACTCTATCGGATCAACTTATGGGCTCGAATTCCGTTCCGAATTCTGATGCACATCCACACCTGCTCCTGCCGCACGGCAAAGCAACTCTATGGAGGAATCCAAGAGATTGATTGGTCATCCTATTTTTCTCCCTCCGAGACATTTGCCGTCCGCGCGACCGGGAAAAATTCTCAGCTTAATCACAGTCACTACACAGCACTCCAGGTAAAAAACGCGATTGTCGATCAGCAACGGCAACAATTGAATGAACGATCGAGCATCGATACCGACAATCCAGACCTGACGATTACCGTTCATATTCAAGACAATCAATGTACGGTGAGTCTGGATAGTTCTGGCGGCAGCCTGCATCGACGAGGCTATCGTCCAGCAGTCGGCTTAGCTCCCTTAAAAGAGACGCTAGCCTCTGCATTGATTGATATGACCACCTGGACTCCTGACCTCGCCTTTTATGATCCCCTGTGTGGATCTGGAACGTTCCCAATTGAGGCGAGTCTAAAGGCGCTAAACATTGCTCCTGGGCTTTTTCGAGAACAGTTTGCATTTGAGAAATGGCGCGATTTTGATGCTGCATTATGGGAGCAACTATTGACAGATGCAGATGCACAGCAACAATCCCAGCTCACATCAGTCATTATGGGGGGCGATCGCAGTCAAGACGCACTCGATCAAGCTCGATTCAATGCATACCAATGTGGCGTGGGTGATCAAATACAGTTTATGCAGCAAGATATTGCTGATGCAGAAGCTCCTGCGGATCAAGGCATTCTGATGTGTAATCCACCCTATGGGGAGCGCATTGGCGACACGGAGAAGCTGGGAGCGTTTTACAAACTCATGGGTGACGTGTTCAAGCAACGCTTCAAGGGATGGACTGCTTATGTGTTATGCGGCAACTTAGAATTAGCGAAGCGAATTGGTTTAAAGCCTGCTCGACGAATTGTGGCCTATAACGGCTCGATTGAGTGTCGATTGTTGAAATATGATTTGTATTGAGAGATCGGGATTGTAATTCAAGCCGGGAAAATCGGTTAGAGAAGGAATCTAGGATCTAGGAGCCAGAATTCAGAAAACGCAAGGCTCCTAGCTCCTGACTCCTGAATTCTTGCCCTAGGATAATGTCCCGCCTTACGGAACACGCCAGCAATCGTACACAGTCAAATAGGGCACGTCATCATTGACTGGCGAGATTTCGGCAAAAGCAAGTTATCTATCGCTAAGCTAAACCTCTTATTCCTTTGTCGTCGATTGGAGAAGATTGACAAGTCGTGTATTTTGCATATTTTGGTGGTTGTCCCCATCCTCCTGCGGGGGACAACCACGAAATTGAAATAGCTGGCAGCTTAATGACTGGGCGAAATACTAGATGCACAGCGGAATCCAGCGATTATTTGACGTGTCCAAGGATGATACCAATTGCGGAGTGAAGGGCGGAGTGCCCATGGGCGCGTCGCCCAGCTCCCGCCTCGCAGAACATAGTGCTGATCATCAAAATAGGCTTGAGAATAGCCCACATAGGGGAACGCTTGAAACCCTTCATACCCTTTGAAAATACTGCTTGTCCATTCCCAAACATTACCTAATAAATCGACACAACCGACTGGACTAGCTCCGTTTGAATAGCACTTGACATCCGTTGTGGCAGCAACATGGTGCCCGTAATTACTGAGCGGTTTAGTTGGGAATGTGTTTCCCCACGGATATAGTTGTGACATCTTTGTTGTCGGATTCCAGCGTGCGGCTTTCTCCCATTCAGCTTCTGTGGGCAGTCGCTTTCCTACGAACTGAGCATAGGCAGTTGCTTCGTACCAGCTCACTCCGCATACAGGGTGGTTGGGTCTGCTAGAGCAATCGCGCCAATACAACGGATGACTAATTCTATGAGTTTGACGCCATGCCCACCCTTCTGCCGACCACCATTGTTGATGGGTATAGCCTCCCGCATCGATAAACGCTTGAAACTCACGGCAGGTCACTGGATGACGGTCAATCCAGAAGTCCTCTAAATAGATGACATGGGTTGGACATTCATTGTCGAGAGCGTCGTTTGCGTTGTGCCCCATCTGAAAGTTGCCTGCGGGCACAAAACACATTGGAGCAGCTTGAGAAGGAACCGATATCGATTGTCGTGACTCTACGTTCTGTTGGTCGTGTTGTGGGTTGTTAATCTCAGCAATTCGAAACAGTTCCAGAATCAATGTCATCGTTTCACAGTGCTGGCTTTCATGCTGGAGCAAAAATTGCCAGATGCGCTCTTGGCGATCGACAGGAGCTGTGTCTAGATAGTCAAAAACGGATTGTCGAACGCAATCAAGATAGCGGTATAACGTTTGGATATCTGGCAAGTGCTGGCGCTCTGCTTTGGGAAGGCCATCAGCCGCGAAAAGCCGACGATATTCGGGAAAAGATGGAGGGTGCCCGGCGAAGCGTTCTAGAATCCATTGGGCTTCAGTGTATGCAATATGGCCGATGTGCCACCCCACTGGGCTGAAGTCAGGATGAGCCTGCCGACATAGACGGTCGGAATTCACATGCTTGACGAGGTCAAGGGTAGACTGGCGACACTCTTCGTATGCACGTCGAAGGGTTTGACGCAGCAGAGCATTTGAATGAACAGAAGCCTGTGCTTCCGAACATGGATTAGGTGATGGGTTGGATGTCAACATCAAGGGCTTGAGTAACGTTCAATAGGCTATGCTCTGGGATTGGCTGCCAATCGCCAGCGCTTAGGGGCTCAGATGCAATGAGCACTGAATTTGGAAATTCTTTGTCGCCTTGAAGCAGATAAAGAGTTGGAACCGGAGTGCGATTTGAGGTTCGGCAAGCGATGAGGCGATCGCCATCACTGAGAATCAGATTGGCTCCAACGGTAATTTGGTTATCGGCCAACCGAAAAACAAGCGTGAGTACCTGACGGAGCACATCCTCTAATGACGCGTGAGGATTCGTTTCCTGTTCTTGCCGGATCAGTGCAAATAAATGTTCTGAATCGGTACTTCCTTCAATCGAGCTGTAAATCTCGTCATTCAGGCGATCGCGCAGCGGCCGATAAAGGGTTTGACGAAAATTTTCAATGAATCCATTGTGAACCATCAGCAAATTATCATGCTGAAATGGAGGGCAGTTGCTCAGATTAACGGCGAGGCCAGGAGTTGCACTGCGTATGCTTGCCAACATACATCTAGATTCAATGTATCGACTGAGTGCAGGCAAATTGGTATCGTTCCAAATGGGGAAAGTATTGCGGTATGCATACGGATTATCCGGTCGGCTAGCATGATACCATCCGATCCCAAATCCATCGGCATTGAGCAAGCCTGCTGTCATTTCGAGCGGCTGATAGCTTTGAACAATCAATGAATGGCTAGGTTTGTAGAGCAGGTGATCCAAGTGAATGGGGTCACCGATATAGCCTAATAAACGACACATAATTGAGAAATGAAGGCTTATTTGTAAGGTGGGATTCTAGGATGCTCTGCGCTCCAAAATCTCGCTAAATTTTTTCCGGCTTAATTGATTAAGCCGAACTGAACACTCAATCCAATCCAATCGAATTCAGGTCGAAGCACTTTTTGTTAGAGCGTCAACCTAAAATCAATGGGATTTTCCTATACATGACAAGACCTGGAACTCTTATAAAACGAAGCTCCAGGTCTCGTCGGGGGTGCATTAAAAAATGCTAACAAAACAGCTGTTGGAAAAGACTAGGTCTTAGTAACGGCTAGAAAAGCTGCGATTATTGTTCCAACCGCCGCCGCCACCGGAGGGGCGACGCTCTTCACGGGGCTTCGCTTTGTTCACTTTAAGAACACGCTCCATCCATTCTGCACCGTCTAAATCTTCAATGGCTGCGGTTTCTTCTTCTTCTGTTGACATATCAACAAATGCAAAACCACGAACACGACCGGTTTCACGGTCAACTGGCAATTTGACACGCTTCACAGAGCCATACTCTGCAAAAACATGGTTCAAATCGTCTTCTGTCACAGAATAGGACAGATTACCTACATAAACAGTCATTCAGCTTAGCCTCCAGGGGCGAGATAATGTGTAGAGATCGGAATTCGGAGGTAAGCCACTAACGGGTACTTCTCGAAACAATGCAATTGTCCTTAGCAATGCTAGCAAAAACTTATCAACCGACAATCTAATCCGAGTTCATGATAGCGCCATCAATTAAAGGATGGCAAAGAGTTTATCAACAAAGATCGACTCGGCTGTCTATCTTTGTTGACACATCTTGAACCCACATCATGAGATTTCGCCATGCCTGAGAACTTATTACCAATTATTTCTGCAACTTCGGCTAGACATCAGAGCCGCAGCTATTTTGTAGATGCCTTAGGGAAACGGCTGCCCAGCGTGAGTACGATTCTGAATGCAACAAAACCTGCAGAAGATCGAGAGGCCTTGAGACAATGGCGACAACGGGTCGGATATACAGAAGCGAACCGCATTGCAGGTCAAGCAAGTCGACGAGGCACGAAAACCCATTCTTATTTGCGGAACTATTTACTCGGAAACGATGTGGATTGCCCTGAGGCAGCGCAACCTTATTGGCATAGCCTGGAACCTGTTCTTAAGCACCTTGACAATATCCGATTGATTGAGGGTGCCGTGTTTCACTATGATCTAGGGTATGCCGGACGCATTGACTGCATTGCAAGCTACCGAGGTGTTCCGTGTGTGGTGGATTGGAAAACGAGCGATCGCCCAAAAGAAACAGTGCAGCGTCTCTATGACAATCCACTGCAGCTTGCAGCCTACTGCGGTGCCGCTAATCATGTGTATTCAGATCATGATATTCAATTAAAGGAAGCCGTCTTAATTAATGCTGTGCCAGGGCAGGAAGCTGAGGTGTTTTGGTTTGATGCCGACACACTGCGAGGGTACTGGCATCAATGGACAATACGAGTTCAGGAATTTTATCGCCGCGTGAACAGAGTTTACAAAGAAACGAGCAATTGAGACCCGCAGCGCGGGCCTCAATCGCTC
>JBCCWF010000481.1:0-5201 GCA_039194035.1 Cyanobacteria bacterium P01_E01_bin.6
GGCCGCTGAGCGGCCAGCGTAGGGTTTGATGGGTCTTTTAATTGTGCCGAGGTACTGAGGTAGAGACAAAACGGGTGCAAACGGACTCCTTATTTTTTCGCTTATTTGAAACGGCTCCAGCCTTGCTATTCGAGTTGATTGGTCAACCCAACGACAACAATGCTGTCTATTCTTTTCGCTCTGTGGAATTGAAACAAACGGCGTTTCGCATTGATGGCGTGTTCTTGCCCGACCCCCTCACCTCAGATGCACCGGTGTATGTGGTGGAAGTTCAATTTCAGCGAGATGAGCACCTCTATGCTCGACTCTTCACCGAACTCATGATGCTGCTACGACAAAATCCTGCACTGCAACAGTGGCGCATCGTGGTCATTTACGGCGATCGTAGTTGTGAACCCAAGTCACCGGGGGCGTATGCACCGTTTTTGGCCCTGCCACAAGTCACGCAACTGTACCTGGATGAGCTGGCAGAACGAGACACTGAGTCGGTAGAGTTGGGGTTAATCCGGCTGATTGTCGAACCAGAAGACAGCGCGATCGCCCGTGCTCAGCAATTGATCACGGGCATTAAGGATTCCCCTTCGCAGTTGTCGACATCAGCAATAATAGAGATGATTGAAACAATCGTAATTTACAAGTTTCCCCATCTGAGTTGGCAGGAGGTCGAAGCGATGTTTGGGGTCAGTGAATTGAAACAAACAAGAGTCTATCAACAAGGACGAGAAGAAGGACGGGAAGAAGGACGGGAAGAAGGACGGGAAGAAGGACGGGAAGAAGGGCTGGAGCAAGGACTAGAGCAAGGACAGCGATCGCTCATTCTCCGACTGCTCACACACCGCTTTGGAACGCTACCCTCGTCAGTGCAATCGCCGATTGATCAGCTACCACTAGATTCCTTGGAAGCATTGGGAGAGGCCTTGCTGGATTTCGCTACGCTAAATGATTTGCAACACTGGCTTTCGGTATATCAGAAACGGAATACCTGATACGGCGATCGCCTCCATCACGACTCACCATAGAACAACGCGTCGAAAGTTGTTGGCCACAACTTGGATCACGCCACAGGCTGTACAAGCCTATATACTGCAATCACTAAGTCTTCTATCGCGATAGGCTTGCCAAGATGGCACTGAAAGCCGGCATTAATCGATGATTGAGCATCGTCTCCAGAGGCATAGCCTGTGAGCGCGATCGCTGGAGTTTGTCCTCCTTGGTCTGACGGTAGCGATCGCACCTGCTGCATGAATTCAAGCCCACTCACGTGTGGCATGCCAATGTCACTCACAATCACATCAATGGGCTGCCCGAGGAGTATTTCCATCGCTGCAGCGGCAGACGAAACTGCCAGGACGGTGGCGTCCTTCGATTCTAAGGCCAGGGTAAAGACTCTTAAATTGGTTGCATTGTCTTCAACCAGCAGCACCTGAACTCCCTTTAGAGAAATCTCCTCAAACGATAGTGATGTTGGAACAAGAGGTGAAGCCATCTCAGCGCTGGTTCTGGGCAGCGTGACCGTAAACGTCGATCCTTGACCTCTGCCAGGGCTAGCAGCCTGCACAGTTCCGCCATGGGCCTCCACAAGATGGCGCACAATAAACAAGCCTAAACCTAAGCCTGTCTCCCGCCGAATGATGGATGCATCTGCCTGGCGAAACCGCTCAAAAATGAGAGGCAGAAATCCTGGTGAGATTCCCTGTCCAGTGTCGCTCACTTGCACCTGCACCTGCGACGACGAAAAGGTTAATGACATGGTGATGTGTCCGCCATTCGGTGTAAATTTGATGGCATTTGACAACAAATTAGTGAATACTTGCACCATGCGGACGGGGTCAACCGCAAGATTGTCCAAGGTCGTGTCGAAATCGGTTGTGACCTGAATATTTTTCTCAGTGGCTTGAAAGCTTAGACGAGCAATGGACTGCTCCAACACCTCTACTAAGTTGGTCGATTGTGGACTAATTGAGAGGCGCCCTTGAGAAATTCGAGAGATATCCAATAGATCATCGATCAGTCGAATTTGATCCGTCACATTGTGATGAATTTCTTCCATCGCACGATTGAGGTCATCTTCAGGAATTTCAGAATACATAAACAGCTCTGTCCAGCCTAAAATGCTGGTCAGCGGCGTTCGCAACTCGTGGGACAGCACAGATAAAAATTCATCTTTACTCGTATTCGCGGCTTCGGCTGCAATGCGGGCGGATTGCTCTTGAGAAAGCTGAAGGCGATCGATTTCAGCTTCGGCTGCAATGCGGGCGGATTGCTCTTGAGAAAGTTGAAGGCGATCGATTTCAGCGCGTCGACGCTCCGTAATATCTTCAACGGCGAGGATGATCATGCGAGTCCCATCGTCGTGAATAATCTCACTGGCGCTGAGTAATAGGATTTTGTCTCCGAGGTGCTCAAACGTATGCTCAAGTTCAATATCCCGCAGTTGAGTATGCGTCCCCCCAAGCGTTTCCAAGTGCGATCGCAGTTGAGGAATATTCCATTCGCCATTGCCGAGTTCAAACAATGGTTTTGGCAACGCCTCTTCTATTGATAGTTGAAATGTCTCATAAAACGTTCGATTGATGGTTTGGATACTCAGATCAGGTAACAGAACAAGCAGTGGAATTGGCATCATTTCAACAATGCTCTCGGCATAGCCTCGGGCCATGGCAAGCTGCTGCAATGTGGTTTTGAGATTATTAATATCGACTAATGCCAGCACGACACCACTCATATGATTGTCCATCGTTCTGTAGGGGCGAATGCGGAGCAGATGCCAATATCCGTTGCGATCCTGAACCTCCACTTCTTCAGACTCTAGCGTTTCGAACACCTTGAGAATCAACGACTCCAATTCAGGAATATCAATACCGAGCCGAATATCTGTAATGGGTCGTCCAACATCAGACGGAATCAAGTTAAAAATTCCTCGCGCCACTGGAGTAAAGCGACGGATGAGAAGATCGTTGGACAGCATCAAAATGGGAATGTTGATATTGCCAAGTAAATTCATCAAGTCATCATTGGCCCTCTGCGCATCCGCATGTTGCCTTTGCAATTCTTCATTGGTCGTTTTCAGCTCTTCATTCGAAGACTGAATTTCTTCCTTCGCCGTTTGCAATTCTTCGTTGGTACTTTTGAGTTCTTCGTTGCTCGATAAAATTTCCTCGTTGGCGATGATCAATCGTTGGTTGGTGCTTTCCTGTTCTTCAATCGTCAGTTGCAAAAAGGTCTGAGTGTCCAGCAACTCCTGACGCGTTGTCGACAGCTCATGTTGGAGTCGACGAATTTCCGAATCAGCGCTGAATGACTCATCACTCATGCTTGGCTCAGTGATGCTTTCAGATAAGGCTTGGGAGGGAATGGATTGTTCGAACAACACCAGAAAATAGCCTTCCTGAGATGCAGAAACACTAAACGGAATGACCTCTAGCGACACTTCTTTTGAGTGAGTCTCCTCACGCAGTATTTTTTTGTGCTTCACCGTCACGTTTTGTCGTTTGGCCTGCTCCAGTGTTGTCTGTAGATCGACGAGCAAACTCGGTCGAATCATCTTTAACAAATTAAAGCTGGGTTCACCGGGAGCGGGCCTGAGATAGGGACTGGTCTCACCACGAAATTGCAGAATATCAAGATGCTCATTCACCACGACCCCGACAGGAGCATAGCGATTCAATACAATCTGGTCAGCCCATTGCTGCAATTGTGAGCGTTCCCATGTCCCTGAAAAGCTGGGCTGCTGATTAACAATTTCTTGAGGATAGGTGCTGGTGATGTAGTCAAAGTTGAGCCGACTGGGAACGGCATTTCTCCGGTAGATCTTGGCCTGAGCATCATGAACCGAAAATAATTCTGAGGTATCTCCCACACTTTCAGCGTTACCCAGAACCAGAAACCCGGTTGGTTTGAGACTGTAATGAAAAATGGATAAGATGCGCTGTTGCAATGGGGATTTGAAGTAAATCAGTACATTTCGACAACTCACCAAATCAATGTCTGAAAAGGGTGGATCACTACCTAAATCTTGTTTGGCAAAAATGCATAGTTCGCGCACTGATTTCCGAATTTGATAGCCTCCCTCCACTTCATTAAAAAAGCGGCGGAGTTGCTCGGGTGAGAGCCCATCTAAGCGACTTTCCCGATAGATGCCCAATCTCGCTTCTTCAATCGTTCGGTCGTTGATATCTGTGCCGAAAATTTGAATCGTTGGGCTGATCATGAATGGGGCACAATACTCCAGCAGACAAATAGCCAGAGAATACACTTCTTCGCCAGTGGCACACCCTGGAACCCATATGCGAATCGAGGGCGTGTCTTGCTGCTGCACAATTAATGGCAAGACGTGATCCTTAATTGCCGTATAAACCTCAGGATCTCGAAAGAACCGTGTGACTGTAATCAAGACATCTTGATACAGTGCCTGAATCTCGTGTGGATCGTCTTGTAAGTACTGAATGTAGGCACTCAAGTGATGCAGTTTATGCAACGCCATGCGTCGCGTTAGCCGACGATTAAACGTTGTCTGCTTATAGTGGGAAAAGTCAACACCTGTATGCTGTTGCAGCAGCCTGAACACAGTGAGGAGCTGATTATTTTCAGGGACGACGGACAATTCATGAGCGTCGACTGATGCCGAGTCCAAGAGATAAGGTTGGCGACTAATAGTAACCAGCTCGTCAGCAATTTCGGCTGGAGGCAGAATAAAATCTACTCGTCTGGTGGCAATGGCTGCGTTGGGCATCTCTGAAAACTCAGAGGTCTCTGGGGTCTGAGCAATGGTGATGCCCCCGGCGGCACGAATCGCCTCAATGCCTGTGGCTCCGTCGTTATTACTGCCAGACAAGACAATGGCGATCGCCCGATGGCCGACATCCGTGGCTAATGCCTGAAAAAAAGCATCGATGGTCTTGACGCGGCCTTGGCGTTGATCACAGGCTGCTAGCTGCAATCGTCCGTGGGCGATCGCCATTTGGACATTGGGCGGAATCACATAAATGTGATTGGGCTGCACGAGCATTCCGTCTGCTGCGATGTGAACCATCATCTGAGTATGTTGAGCCAAAAGATTGCTCAATAGGACTTACGCAGCAGCCATGGACAGAGAAGGCTGTTTGAGTTGCTGACAGAGATAGTGGTCGAGCAGCCCATGCTTGAGTTGGTAAATGGTTTGCCCCATCTGCTGGGCCAACTCATTGAGGCGAACCCACACC
>JBCCWF010000482.1:0-5192 GCA_039194035.1 Cyanobacteria bacterium P01_E01_bin.6
ATGAGAGCATCCTTCTCTTCGTGACTCAGTCCATCCAGGGGCGGTAGTGCTGTCATGCAAAAAGCCTACCATCTTCTTCCACTCATCGTCGCTGGTCAACCCGGTTGAGCAATTACGAAAATTAGTAGGCCGTATTCGTTCTGCATTTCGCCAGGAGACACTTTATCAAATTCAACCTATCAGCTAGTTCACAGTAATCAGCAGAGAGACTGTCTAATTCTAAGCAATGTGAAAAGGGATTACGTCAGCTCGCTTTGTAACTACGGTTAAATGTCAGTATGCATCCGGACTGGATGACTACGTGCCTCTTGTATGTGGTGCAAGTGAGTAGAGCGAATAAGGAAGGGGTGGCACAGCATTGACTATGACCACGAATGACTGATTGTTTTAACCTACTTCGTCAGCCTCGAGTTAGTAGTAGTAATATTGGAGGTGAAGAAACCGGTACCAAATTTTGACAATTAGATAAGATTGGCTTCGCGTGCTCTGCAGCAGACGGAGATAGTTCAGACTGGATTTTCTCCACTGGCAACTTGACATTCATCATGACTGACATTTAATACATTTGCTTGAGAATTCCCTCTGACCCCAATAGGCCTGAAGGATTCTTATAGTCTTTAAGTAATTCATCAAGGAGTTCAGGTCGAATAGCCATAGTACGATTGTCTTAGGTTGATATAGTTCATTAGATCTTATTTTTTGATCTTTGACACAAACTAATTTACAGAGCCAGATGCACGCCTGCTATAATTTCTATGTCAATCCTACATCGAGAAAACCTCTTTTCTCATCGGCTACAAAACGAGCTTTCAAACCAAGTATTTCCAGCTGCTTGCGAAACTGAAAGACTCTTAAGGTGATTTCTGAGAAAGAAAGCCCCGTTTTTCAGAGAGGCTGAATAAGGATGTCCCACTTGGGCAAGTGAGGATTTCGGAGCAGGCGTTTTTCAATGGGTAGCATCTCCTTCTTGGTCAAAGAAATGCCCTTATCGTAGCTGGATGAATTGAGCGTGACGCTTGGATGCCATCCCTTCCAAGTCATACTCTGTGCCCAGGCAAGCATCGTCTGCTCATCACGGAGCAAGGCCCCATTCCAGTGCAGTTCGAGAATGCCCCAACAGCGCTCAATCAGGTTGTATTTGCTGTGGTAGGGCGGAAAGTAAAGGAGTTGGACAGCAATACCAATGTGGTCCACCCAATCCACCATGCGCTTGAGAAACTGAGTTCGTACCCCACTGCTCTCTGGTCCGTTATCCACCTTGATTTGGAGGTAGGGAATCTGGACCTTCACTGGCTCAGGCAATCGGGAAAAAAGATGTTCCACAGCATCCATGATGAAGTCACTGGTCTTATGGGAGGAGCCAAACTCAAGGAATAACTCTCCTCTGTCTTCATCGACGATACCGAATGGGGTATACTTCTGCTGGCTCCCCATATCGTGGTCTATGGCCCGCGTGTCTCCTCGGCTTTTTCCACCGCGAGAGAACTCCCCCAGGTAAACCGTTGCCTTGCAATCCATGCTCAACCTCATCGCTCCGTTGTCGATGGCTTGCGCATCTTGGGCTGCGATGTTCTCGAAGATCGCATCGGTCTGCGGGAGTTTTTTTGGGGCTTGGCCTTCACGACTTTTCGCAAGCGATAGCCCAACCGATTGAGAACCAAAGCCATCGTACTGGGCGCTGGCAACGTCTCCTCGTCGTATCCCATCGCGGCTAACTGACGGAGCGCTTCGGCTGAGGTCAATCGCGTGTCAGCCACGGTTGTCTTAAAACTTGGGTCTTGCTGGGCATGACTCTCTGCCAGCTCTTTGAGCGCTTCCGCCATTTCTTGGTACCGCTCTTCCCAACGCTTGCTTCCTGAACATA
This sequence comes from Cyanobacteria bacterium P01_E01_bin.6, assembly GCA_039194035.1. Taxonomy (GTDB): domain Bacteria; phylum Cyanobacteriota; class Cyanobacteriia; order CAKZMO01; family CAKZMO01; genus JBCCWF01. Next base: position 1,865 of record JBCCWF010000482.1, read on the forward strand.
CTGACTGAGCACCTGCGCAGATTAGACCCGTCCGCTTCTCTGCCAGCCCCACCTCTACCGCACCCCGATTCCAGCCAAATACTGTCTCCGCTAATCGAGCACTTCCACGGCAATATTTCACCGTTATCTCCGCTTGAAATTCCCGACGTTTCGCTCCCGTCAGTTCTGAGGCTGCTAGGCGCAGATCCTCTCGATGCAACTCACTCAACCCTGGCTGACTCTCCAATGCTCTAACCTCAACAGGTCTCTACCTCCCTTACCATAGAGCATTGGTATTCTCATTCTTAGAAATTACCTAAAGCTATATACTTTCATCTTATTACTCTCACCATTTCTTTTTTTTTTGGCCGCTTGGAAGGCTTCGACGGAAGTTCTCAATGGCTGCTTGATGAGCAGTGGGTGAGTCTTGATTGACTAACCAATCGAGTATCATTTCTTGAATATAGAGCACCGGGGCCGTAGAGCCGCGGCCACGCTTAACGTAGTGAACTCCAGAGATCCAGCTATCTCTGAGAGCTTTGAGTGCATCAGGTTTACATCGCAACAGTTCGCATGCTTCTTCGGTTGTTAGGAATTTAATATCCATCAGCTATGCTCCTTTCGCATGCAGAACTTGCTTAGCTCTCTTGAGGCGTTCCTGCAGAAGCTTGTCATTTTGACCTAACCATTGCCAGAACTGTCGCTTGTCTGACTGTGCCAGGTATCTAAGTGCATCAAGTAGTTCAGCAACATCGGTTTGCAACCCTACCGTGCACATTATGTGGAGGGTTTGAAGCTCATGCTGATTCAACATGTCCATTGACCTCCATCGCTAGTGGTTGTAGTTCTGGGAGTTGTTCGTATAGGTACCTAAGCTGCTCTGGCGAAAATCGAATGATTTCAGCTTCGTAAGTTGGGCGATCGTCGCAAAAAAGATTTAAAAACCGAGTAAGCTCAGATTGACTTAACTCTGCTCCATCTTGGCGCTCGCCCTCGAATGCCTTCTCAACCGTTAGGGGTTCATCTTCGGCTGGAAAGATTGCATTATCACGCTCTACCGTTTTCACTAGTCGAATGTTGGAGAACCCTTGACCTAAAGTACGATCCCTCTTCTTTGAAACATCTAGATTGAGCTGCTTTTGAAGCAAGTTTTCTAATGCTCCAGAGAACTTGTTTTGGCTCAGTGGCTTTGCGTTGATCGCTTCGCAATAAGCCAAATAGTTAGGGTACAAACATTCTTGGCTAGAATTTCGCCTATCCCCAATCTTTGTCCAAGCTCCAGGCTCGAAAACTACATGTTGGTTGACCCAATCTGCCATTGAGTCAGTTTGTAGCAAGCTTTCAGACTGGAATTCGGCCATAGAGTGAACATACTGAAGAGGTGTTTTGATGTAAGCTTCCGTCAATTCGTCGGGCATTGACATAACCCAATTGAACACACCTGGTAGATGTGGAGCTAGTTCCCCTTTCGGGCTACCATCAGGTGCAAATTCCAACATGGATTTGCGGTCGCCCGGTGGCACAACTCGATTGAAATAGATGGGGATTCGTCGCCTCTGGAGTGCATTGGTATGGTCAGATGGTACAACCTCTTTATTGGTTGCAACCACAACCCAGCCTTCCAACATGAAACCGTCTATATAATCAGGGTTCTCACCTTTACGTTCCCAGGGGATGTAATCCTCACCTGTTAATTGCTTGAGCACATCAACCGCTGATGGATTGTAGTCAGCGTCTGGAATGAGAACCAGTTTCTTACCCATGAAGCGAGAAGTTTCAAATCTACTATTCGCAATTCGAGACAGACTTGTGCTGACAGTATTAAAGCGTCCTAGTAAGGATTGAATGAGCCGGATCAAAGTCCCTTTACCTGTCCCACCGGGGCCAATTACTTCCAGATAGCGTTGGAAATCAGTTCGCCCAGTTACGATCGCCTTTAAACAGGCTCGAATTAGTTGAACGACCGATTCATCATTGTTGACAGCCCATTTAAGCCACTGAATGATAGGAGCACACGTAGCGTCTGGTTGATATTCATAGGGGAGTTGCCAGGTAAAGCCATGTTTAGAACTGTGGGATAGCAGAGCGTTGTCAGACAACCTCAAAACCCCATTCTTAAAAGGAATGAGTCCATATGATTTAGGCCAATCTCGAACTGAAACTCGTTGACTGAAGAGATTAACACTACTATCAACGCACGTTTGTCCATATTCTCCTTCGGCTCCCGCTGTGTCTAATTCCCGCTGCACCAACTCCTTGACTTCAAGATCACTTACCTTTTCCCATTGCCCAAGTGTTCTGCGACCGTAAGCATAGAAGCGGGAATAGTCGAGACGATATTTGAGGCGATCGCCCCAGGCTACTTCCATTAATGCAGCAAGTTTACCAGGGGATGCAATCTTGATTCCTTTATCTGAGAATGAGATGGACTCTCCAAAGCAATTCGTGATTTGCCATGAGCCACTAGGTGCTAACTTTGCAGCAGCTTTGCGTGTTTCAAGGTGCTGTTTCTTTTCCCTATTCCAGAATGCTTTCAGGGCTTGAACTCGAATTTGATTGATATCTTTCTTATCTAGCTTTGATCTGTGCCGCATTGAGTGTATTTTGCAAAACTCCTCAATTCGACTTTTTAGCACTGGGCAATTACGATCAATGAACCATGATATCCGCCAAAGCTTTTGATATAGCTTAGGAAGTGTCTCGCAATGTTTTGGTAGTGGAGCATCTATCAGATAATCTAACCAGTCAATAAATAGTTCTCTGGGCAATTTAGAATTTTCAAGCAAGCTGTCAAAATCTACTTTGGTGAAGCCAGCATTGAAGTATTCAGTCAAGCCCGCCTTTTCACCAGCTTCCTTTGGTATTAAGACAATCTTGCTGTTGAGATGTAGCCCACCTTTAATAAGGGCTTGAATGACGTTTGCATTATCCCAACCATCTGAATCAAATACTAAAGGAATACCAGTACCTTTAGGAAGAACCTTAGCGACGTGTGTTACTCCTGCAATCGCTCCCACAGGCTTGCCGCCCCGGATAGTTCCAATACAGGCATCTTTCCAGCCTTCTGTTATGGCCACTAAGTCTTTCAAGGAATGGCCCTTGGGCACAAAGATTATTGACTTTTTCTTACCTTTTCGAGGGCTAAGATATTTGGTTTTATTAATAAGTTGATCAAGTCGGAGTTGCCCGAAGGTTTCATCAAAGGGCAACCAAATTCCTCCTCTCTGAATTTCATAACCTAGCAGCTTAGATGCTTCCTGGTGATCAACGGATCGAATACAATACTGGTTAGTTACGGTATTAATTTCAGCATCTGACCATCCGTCGTCGATAAAATGCTGGTAATGGG
>JBCCWF010000483.1:0-5187 GCA_039194035.1 Cyanobacteria bacterium P01_E01_bin.6
GTTACTCATTGATTACTGAGCACTCATGGTGCTGCTTTATTCTGAGCTTCAGTTTTCTAATACTTGAGTCAGGCCTGAACTGATGAAGGGGACGTGCATCTAAGCCGCGCGTCCCCTTCATCAGTTCAAGGCTTTGTTTTTGTTGTTTTTCCTTAGAATTGAAGCTAGTGTTGGGGTTTCTAGGATAGCTTTCTCTGCATGAGCCGGACCCGTTTACTGTTGCTCGCTGGTAGCGTCATTCTGATCGTGGGGATGACGCTTTGGTTCATTGGAACACTGAGTCAATTTTATGCTGCGATCGCCACAACATCTACATTCCTAGCCAATGTTTTGCTAGCGTTTGTATTGCTGCTGCTAGTTGCACTCATTTCAGGGTTCATTTATTACGGCATCTTGTTTAGTCGCCCAAATCGGGCGCGTGCCAAGGCAGACATTTCTCTTCCTTCTGAAAAAGTTGATATTGCAGAGGAAACAGTAGCTGCGGTACGAAAGCAAGTGAGCCAGATTCAGGATGAAATTTCACGGCAGGCTCTTTTAGAGCGATCGCACAGGATTGCACACGACTTTAAACGTCAGCACTTTCATGTTGCGGTATTTGGCACTGGGGCTGCGGGAAAAACATCGATTGTAAATGCCATCTTAGGTCGGACGGTGGGAGAGATTGGAGCACCGATTGGTACGACAACGATCGGAGAAACCTACCGCTTTCGATTGAAACACCTAGATGATGATATCTGGATCACCGATACACCTGGCATCTCAGAAGCAGCTGTCCTCGGAACTGAACGCGAACAACAGGCTAGGCAAATCGCGACAGAATCTGATCTCCTCATCTTTGTGATTGATAACGATCTGCGCCAGTCCGAATATGAGCTTTTGAAACAACTTGTTGATATTGGGAAACGTTCTATTCTGGCATTCAATAAGATTGACCTCTATCCAGACGAGGATTTGAAGATTCTCCTGGCTCAACTAAAGCGTCGAGTAGAACCCTTTTTGAATCATGACGATGTCGTGGCGATCGCCGCTCATCCTCAACCGATTGTTCAAGCAGGGGGCGATCGCTATCGTCCTCAGCCCTATTTGCTTCCTCTTCTGCGCAGAATTTCAGACATCTTGAGATCAGAAGGCAATGATTTGATTGCTGACAATATCTTGCTTCAGGCGCAGCGATTGAGCAACGAAGCACGCCAACTCATTGATGATCAGCGTCAGCAATCTGCCGAAAAAGTTGTAGAGCGTTTCCAGTGGATCAGTGGAGGTGTCGTTTCTCTGACGCCACTGCCCATTCTGGATTTTTTGGCTACGGCAGCCATCAATGCACAAATGGTTGTTGAACTCGGGAAAGTATACGGCTGCAATGTCAGCTTAGACCAGGCAAGAGAGTTAGCCATTTCTCTGGCAAAAACATTGGTCGGGCTAGGCATCGTCAAAGGTGCCGTCGAACTATCAACTATTGCCCTCCAGCTTAACCTCGGCACATTACTCATTGGTCAGGCTATTCAAGGGGTAACGGCTGCATACTTAACACGAGTTGCCGGCAAGAGTTTTATCGAATACTTTCGACAAAACCAAAGTTGGGGAGATGGCGGGATCACAGACGTTGTCCAAAACCAGTTTCAACTCAATCGTCGCGATGCTTTTGTAAAAGCATTCATGAACGAGGCCATTGAGCGCATTGTTACCCCACTCAGGAACTAAACATAGAGCTTTCAGCTCAATAGGTTTATCATCAGTCGGTTTAAAACATGACAATCGCAAATGAGAGAATCATTCGGTTTTTCTGGTTTGTATTCTAAGGCGGGATGAATCCCGCCTTAAAATACAAGCCGTTTTTCTGGAATGAGTAAGCGTTTCTTGTAGTTATAGTGTGGCAGTTGATAGGCTATCCGAATTTCATATTGCCTTTATGAAGGATCGATAGAGGAATCATTTAAATCATCAAACCTACATCATTGAAATCCAATCTTTGGATTGCCTTGATGAAGAGAATTCTATCGACACCGTAAACTTCAGTAGAGCCATCATCAGGTGCTTAATGCAACGAGATTTAGAGATCCCACCGTGGAACTCCCCACATGATAATTAGTCGTCTATTAAGGGAATACTAATCTCAGCAACAGACCTCGCCCCTTCATTTATTCTGGAGCAACTGAGACGATCACTATGTCAGTAGAACACATGCAAGCAGATTTATCTTCTACAGATTCTCAAGCAAATTACGATCAGACTCCGGTAAGAGGCTTAGCTGATGAAGATTTCGATATCAAACAAGTAGAGACTGACCTAGTGAGTCTTGATTTTGACACTGTCGGTGAATCTGACCTAAAGAAAGGTGGCGGGAGTCGACGGACTACAGATCTGGTGAGAATGTATCTCCAGGAAATTGGACGAGTCCGTTTGCTAGGGCGTGATGAAGAAGTTTCAGAAGCCCAGCGGGTTCAGCGTTACATGAGTCTGCTAGAGCAGTGTCGTGAGGCTGCAAAAGATGATGCTCAACTTGAGAAATACATTGAATTAATCGAGATTCACGATCGACTCCATTCCAACTTAGGCCATCGCCCTAGTTGGGAACGATGGGCTGCTGAAGCTGACATGCCAGTGGAGGATCTGAAAACCACGTTGTCCAACGGAAAACAGCAGTGGGCAGAACTTGCAGACATTACAGTGTCTGAACTTGAGTTTATTCAGCAGGAAGGGGTTTCAGCAAAAGACCATATGATCAAGGCAAATCTTCGCCTTGTGGTTTCCGTTGCTAAGAAATATCAGAACCGTGGCCTAGAACTTCTGGATCTTATCCAGGAGGGAACATTGGGCCTAGAGCGTGCAGTCGATAAATTTGATCCAACGAAAGGCTATCGCTTTAGCACCTATGCCTACTGGTGGATTCGCCAGGGCATTACGCGGGCGATCGCCACTCAAAGTCGAACAATTCGACTCCCTGTTCACATCACCGAAAAGCTGAACAAAATTAAAAAAGCTCAGCGCAAAATGTCTCAAAAAATGGGACGCACTCCATCAATTGAGGAAGTTGCGAAAGAGCTAGACATGACACCGCCTCAAATTCGGGAGGTATTGCTGCGGGTTCCTCGCTCCGTGTCCTTAGAAACAAAAGTTGGAAAAGAGCGGGATACAGAACTAGGTGATTTGCTAGAAACCGATGGCATCACACCAGAAGAAATGTTGATGCGAGAGTCTCTCCATCGAGATCTACAAAAGCTACTGACAGATTTGACTAGTCGTGAACGGGATGTCATCCGGATGCGGTTTGGCCTGGGAGACGGCAATCCATACTCCTTAGCCGAGATTGGTCGTGCCCTCGACTTATCGCGCGAACGGGTACGCCAAATTGAAGCCAAGGCACTCCAGAAACTAAGGCAACCTAAGCGGCGTAATCAGATCCGAGATTACCTTGAAGCACTCACCTAATATGTTTCAACGGTTGTAAGCCTCATTGGTTGACGTTTACAACCGATATAAAATTCACTGGACATTCAGGATACAGAAATCTGTATCCTTTTTTATAATGAGAATTCTTACGCGATGCTCGTGTCAAACGTCAGGCAAATGAAGAGTCTTACGCTGCTTGCTGCGTCGAAGATTGGCAACACTTGATGAATGACTAACTGGAAACCCCAGTGATTTAATGACCTGATGACGTCGCTCGTCTTCAAGCGTTTTAAGTTCTGTGTAATCAACCCAATGGATGCAATCGACTGGGCATGTATCAATTGCTTCTTGAATCACATCTTCAATATCACCATCTTGACGGACAACCCGAGAGCGACCATGCTCAGGTTCGATGTAGAAGGTATTGCGAGCGACGTGAGCACAGTGCTTACAACCAATGCAGGTTACTTCATCTACATAAACCCCCTTTTGCCGCACAGCACCACCGAGTTCTGGCTCAAACCCTGTTCGATCTTCCGAACTTCTCAGGTATCCACCTAACTCTGGCTCAAACCCTGTTTTCGGAGCATTATCAGAAGACATGGCAGCTGAATATAAACAATCGAAAGATTATGATGCGATCGCCAGATAATAAATCGATACCATCAGCGAATTAAGAGAATAGCTAAAACAAAAGGGCGATCGTCTTCGCCCTTCCACTGCTCGAGAACTATTTTGAATGCGAATAACTAAGCACTCCAGCGCTGAAGAACAAGTCGAATGGAGCCATCCACATTTTTCTCGGTTTCAGTGACCTGAAAACCTTGATTCTCGGTAGTTGCTAATACGGTTTGGTATGCGTAGTTCTGAGTAACCCGGTTAATGAAACCTTGAACGGAGAGGGATTGCTTCCAATATTGAAGATCGGCAACCAACTCATACTCATTGCCGTTCCAATGAAAACCAATGTCGTAACCATTGTCTTGCTGAATTGCAATATCAGCTTGGTATGTCTGTCCCTGATATCCACGAACTTGAGTCGGACCAGACGCCCAGTTAATTCCGCTTTCTGTTAAAGCAACTTTCAAAGACTCTAAGTTCCGAATTTGGGTTTTAATTTGGCTAAAATGAGACATAGGTACTAATTAGTAGGTTTTAAAAAAGAACGACACATTCGCTAGGCGCTAAGCTTACCAGTGACCTTGAGTTGTATGTGCTGACACAGACGAAGAAGACTCAACAGTCACTTGAGAGAAAAATTCAGATGTCTCCTCGTGAGCGATCACACAACCCAACTGCTCCTCAATTTTCTCTGTAACTTCGGTACAAGACATCCCTTTAATACCGGTTACCTTCTCCTCAACTCGCCCATCAGGGTGAATGATAAATTCAAGGGTTTCCATAACGTCAGTCTAATGTCCTCGACTAACAGAATTACGCGATCGCTCAACCTCAGGGACTATCTCACCTGATACAGACAAACCTTAGACGTAATCTCCAAGAGATAAATAAATACTTTTGGAAGGATAACGTTGCATTTGTTCACGAGAGGCTGAGTAGCCAATTCATTTATATGTAAGTTTCGCTTATGTGGTCAGCTCAGTCAAGGCAGATTAACAGTATCTATATGGGTATTTAGAAGAGGGGGATGACTCAATAAGCTTTTTTGGGGCGATCGCCATAGCATGGAATGCCGCATTTTTCTATCCATGTGATAGCTTGAAACCACTTTATAGAAAAGGATTGAGAAATCATCTCAAGTAAAGAATTGTTTGTATGACCCAAAAAATGCTTAAA
>JBCCWF010000484.1:0-5175 GCA_039194035.1 Cyanobacteria bacterium P01_E01_bin.6
CCCTAATCTGTTAGCTTGTTAGCTATTTAGTTGCAGGGCTGTACCCCGCCGGAGGTGAGGTACAGCCACCACAATACGAAAAATATGTGAATTTTAGATTAGGAGATTGGTTGATTACGGTTAGCGCCACCATCCATGGTCATAGCTAAAAGAAAACCCCTCACCCTAAAAGTGAGGAGCCTGTCTCAATATCCACATGATCAACACGTCTGAATAACGACGATGTCTCTCAATTATGTCGTTGCTTGTACTGGACTTTGACCCTGGATAGTATTCGGGGTTGATGCATTTTCAGCCTGTGGGTCAACGGCTGTAAACTCGATATGATTCAATAGTGTTGTCACAAACGCAAACAGCAAAAATGGCAACGAGAGTACAAGAATGAGCCCAACAGTTGCAAGGGCGTAAACTGGACGACTTGCCCCCATCAATGCCAGTGCCACAGCGAGACTCACAAAAATGACGCCGAGCCATATAATAATCTGACCATAGACGTCTCCGAAGGCAAGCGTACAGGCGACGCGGTAACGTTGAATGTTATTCATAGGTGGTGACCCTACTGTATTCCACTAGTGTGTTTTAGGTTAAGGGGTGTAGCTTATAGAACACAACTTAACTCAACTCTTCTTAAAATATGCACGCTATCCGTTGACATTCGTTTACAGTCGTTTACACGGTGCGCATCTTCTCACCGTTGTTTCGCTTGGGGATGAATAGTTGTGGTAAGTGTGCTCGCGTCATTTCTGCTGTGATAAGAGGCTGCTGAGCCTATATGCCTTCGTGCAACATGTCAATATCTGGAGGATAACGGTGGGCGATCGCCATGTCTTGTTCTACAAGCCTTACGGGGTTTTAACGCAGTTCACGGATGACCGATCAGAGACAGCACGAGCCACCCTCAAAGATTTCATTCCTGTCGAAGGGGTTTATCCGGTTGGGCGGCTTGACCGCGACAGCGAAGGGTTAGTCTTGTTAACCAACAATGGACAACTCCAGCACCACCTCACAGATCCGACATTTGGTCATCCACGTACCTATTGGGTTCAAGTTGAGCACATTCCTGATGATGCGGCACTTGAGTCTCTTCGAAATGGCGTCACTATTAAAAACTACAAGACTCGCCCAGCTCAGATCATCCGATTACACTCCGAGCCACCTCTTCCTCCTAGGAATCCCCCAATCCGCTACCGAAAATCGGTGCCCACTGATTGGCTAGAGATCAGCCTCACGGAAGGTCGCAATCGACAAGTTCGTCGCATGACAGCAGCAGTTGGATTTCCTACCTTGAGGCTGATCCGCGTGGCGATCGCCCATCTCTGCCTAGACGGACTTTCTCCAGGGCAATGGCGAGATGTTACCCCTGCCGAATCTGCGCTGTTTCCTTCCTTTGCTCGCCAAAGCAGAGGAAACGTTCCTCACTCACAGCTAAGAAGAAAAAAACGCCGTCCTCTCAACCGAACACAGCGCTTATGATGCACTCAATGATGGGTTTGAAGCATATTGCATTGTTGGAAAAATCGAGTATTCTCTGGTGGAGACGAGTAGGCTGGTTTTTCAGCTGTTTGTGCATCAACGTTTATGAAGCTGTGTTGAATGGAACATCGCAATCACCCTATCCCGTGTCATTCAACCGTTCATTGACGCAAGGTTGACACATCTGTCGCATATGTACCAGTGTTGACATAAGGTGCGCTTTCTGAAACACAATACGATTGAGCTAAGAATAGTTTTCACGCAATATTTCACCTTCGTTGAAACACTGCATGAAAATCATTTGTCTAAATCTTTGTGCTGTTTGGGGTAGTGTCTGCCATTGCTGTTTGAGTGGGAAACCTTTATTAGAAGAATCGAAACAGCAAGGGAGCATGGTTGATGCTCTTCGTCCGACAGGGAGTATCTTTGCAGATGTGCATGTTTTTGTTTCAAGAATTATGCCAGATACGCAACACTTACCTGCCTAGGCGACTCAGAAACGTACATCCTTAAAAAGGCGTACGCTAGAAAAATTAGAGACGTATTGTTTTCCCAATCCCGTTGGACAAACGATACCTCTCTGGTAGCTCAGGACGATGAATTCAGTCCAACACACACTCTATTGGATTGGATCCTTTATCCTCAAAATGTGATCAAAGGCAAGTCAAGATGATTCGTTGTCTGCAGTGTGGTTTTGAAAACCCGAACAATCACAACTTTTGTCAGAATTGCGGTGCTGCTATGCCAGAGTCCCGTCACAGCGGCCCGGACGATGAGAGCAGTGAACCGGCTGAAAATGCTGAGGCTGTCGAAATCCAAGCGATAGAGGCTCCTAGCAACACGGATGAATCCGTCAGGCAACACCAAACCGACGACACCGATGATATCTCTACAGAAATTCAGCCTCCGATAGCGTTGCGTCCTGAATATCCTGCATGGCTAGCGATTTTAACCCTCAATGTATCGCCAGAGTCTATTCCACCTGAAACAACGGAAATTGATCTGGTCGCTGTTACCGATGCACTCCAGCAACAGGCGATCGCCCTTCAAAACAAAGGATATCTTGACGCTGGCCTCCGTTATCGTGTTAGGGAATGTTTGCTCAAAACACCAGAGATCCATCAGGGGAATCCCACTCCATACTTAGAAATCTCTGCATTTGACGATAAACCAAGTCAGCCGTCTCATCTTGATCAACTGTTTAGTCAGCAGCATAGTGCCGATGCATTGCATCAGTTAATTGAGCAAAAGGCACAGGGTTTAGAAGAATCGCCCCTTGGACAATCCTCAACTCTCGACACAGAAAACTCAGCGACCGGAATTTTGCCTGGTTTCCATGATGCAGAAGAACCAAAAAGCACTCATGACACCTCTGCAAGAGGTGAGTCCGAGCAAGCACACGATTCAGAATCATCGATAGCGTTAGAGGCCAATCTTTCCGCTGCCAATCTTTCTGCTGAAGATCCTGTCAAGTTGGAAACTGCCAAGTTGGAAACTGCCAAGTCGAACGTAGATGATGCGTTGACATCTCAAATTCCTGACATTGCTGCTGTTTACTTAGCCGTTCAAGATCAGTTTTATCCGTCTCTTCCTCAAATTCATGATGCTTGGATTGCGGACGATGTATCGGTCATCATCGTTGAAAATCGCAATCCGCTTCAAGGCTTAGATGAGGCGATTAAACTGCCTGAAACTAAGGCATTGCAGGTTCTCCATTGGTTCCATGAAATGACAGAGTTGTGGGCTGTTCTTCAGCCTCAGCACTATCATCAGAGCTTACTCGACACCACCAATCTTCACGTCGATGAAGACCACATCTTATGCATCACCTGTTTGTACGACTCTGCTCACAAAACCGAGCTTCCTCTGTCAGCAATGGGGCAACTGTGGCAGCAGTTGCTGATGGATAGCCCGCTGCAAAGCAATGATTATCTCTCCCAACTGTGTCGTGCCCTTGCTCAGAGTCAAATTGGTTCAATCGATGAGCTACGTTTCCAACTGGAAGACATCGCCATGCAGCTTCATGACGAAAGTTTGGAGTTATCTAGGATGGATGGCGCTGATTCCATCATTGCAACGCTAAAGACGGGTGAGTTGCCCCAAGTATCAAACCCAACTGTGGTTGATGGTTCTTCAGAGATAGTCCATGACTCCAGTTTTATGGATAGTTTTCCTGGCGACGATGCCAGCGACGACGAGTTTGAAGGGTTGGCGGAAGGAGACGAAACACCAACCGTTGTTTTGCCAATGCGGCTCTTTCATCTAGCTGATGTGGGGGTTACCGATATTGGGCGGCAGCGCGACCATAACGAAGATTACTTTAGTATCAAGTCTGAAACGCAAAAACAAGATACCCCTGCTGGACGAAAGTTTTCAGCCCGAGGGTTGTATGTGCTGTGTGATGGCATGGGGGGGCACGCAGCAGGTGAAGTTGCCAGTGCCCTTGCCGTATCAACGCTGGAAGAATACTTTGCTGACCAGTGGGTCGATCAATTCCCATCGAAAGATGAAATTCTAGCTGGGGTTCAGAAAGCGAATAAGAGCATCTACGATCTGAATCAGGCAAATGCGTGTTACGGCAGCGGGCGCATGGGCACCACACTGGTCATGATGCTGGTGGATGATATTAAAGTGGCGATCGCCCACGTGGGGGATAGCCGCGTTTACCGATTTTGCCGCCGCACAGGACTCGAACAAATCACCATTGACCATGAAGTGGGACAGCGAGAAATTCAGCGCGGAGTCGAGCCTGTCATTGCCTATGCTCGTCCGGATGCTTACCAGTTAACCCAAGCCCTGGGGCCACGAGATTCGGCTTACATTAACCCTGGAATTCAAACCTTAGAGGTGAATGAAGATACATTGTTCATCCTCTGCTCTGATGGCTTATCCGACAACAATCTCTTAGAGCGGTTTTGCGACTCCAATGTGGAACCTATGCTCAGTTCCCAATCCAACCTTCCTCAAGAACTGGGAAATCTCCTGGATCTCGCCAATCAGCATAATGGCCACGACAACATCACGGCGATCGCCGTTCGCTTGAAAGTTCGCCCCAAAATCCAAGGGCTTCAGTAGCTGTTCGTTGCGCAAATCCGCAGGCAACAGAGAGGCTTACAACAACAGAGAGGCTTACAACGATATGCCTCTGAGAGAGTAGACAAGGCAACTCAGTCTCGTCTAGCTTGGGAACTGTCCTTTGCTCGCAGGGAAAACGACAGTTCCCACCTTAGTTTTGGGTTTACCCTTCCCTGATGCGAGAGGTTCTAGCAACCAAAAGCTTCAGTAGTTACTTAACTTCCATGAGCAAGCAGGTTAAGATCAGTAACTATTCATCATGCTGATTAAACATATGGCCTTTATTGTCCGATTCATTCCGCCCTTCGAATTCGAAATTGAAAGTGTTGTCCTGGCAGGAATTGCATTGTGGGCACTAGGGCTATATTTGGGCTTTTCTCCCGTTGGAGACTGGGTGACCGAGCAGCTCAATCGCTGGTTTAACTACGTCGAGCGATCGCTCTATACCTCCACAGAAGAATTTGAGCGCACCCGCAAAGGACGAGAGTCACAAAATGCGTTTTGGGCATCTCTATTCAGCATCATCCCTTTCCTCATTGCAGGAGCGATATGCAATGGTGTGGTGGATGTGAGTTTGGGGAGAAGCTGGTCTATCAGCTTGGGGATTTTAGCCTGCATGGGGTGCGG
>JBCCWF010000485.1:0-5165 GCA_039194035.1 Cyanobacteria bacterium P01_E01_bin.6
GTATGCCAACAAATGGAAGCATGGTTGTCCGGCTATATGACTCTGCTGTGAGAATCATCCCGCATTTCAATCGTCTGTGACTATCCCGTTTACCCGATTCCCCGAACTTTGCCAAGTCGTGAATAAACTCACTTTAAAAACCTGGGGAGCGCCCCTCCGAGGCGCTCCCCAGGTTTTTGTTTTTTTAGTTTGATAACGCCAAGCTACTTGGTTCAACTTAAGCGCGGACTGCTATAGGTCAAGTTTTGTTGGATACTGTACACCCAAAAAAGTTTGGCCAAAGTTATCAGCAATAGCCATATCTTGAGACCTAGCGCCCCATTGCATGGAGGGAATGAATTTCGTTTGCGCATCGCTGTGTCAAGGCTGCCAGCACGTCTCTGTCAGTCGATGGTGGTGGGTCGATTGGAACCCCAATACGTACAGTCACAGGGGCTGGGTTTGGTAGCATGCTGCCTTTTTTTAGGATTTTTTCAGTCCCCCAAAGGCTGACGGGTAAAAGGGGGACCTGAGCTTTTGCGGCAATCAGAGCAGCGCCTTGTTTAGGAGATGGGATGCGAGCGTCGGAGGTTCGACTTCCCTGAAGAAATACTCCCACCGCCCAGCCTTGGTCAAGTCTCTGTATGGCAGACCGAATGGCAGAGCGATCGCCCTTGCCTCGTTTTACCGGATAAGCACCGTACAGTTCGATAGCCTGTTTGAACACGGGAATTCTAAATAATGACTCTTTGGCCATATACGATACGGGACGACCCACACAGTTTGACAGGATAGGTGGGTCAAAATCACTCGCATGATTGCTAACAACAATGAGTGCCCCTCGCTTGGGGACATGGTCAGCTCCATGAATCGTTCCTCGAAAGTAACTGTGGAGGAGGGGACTCACAACCGACCACTTAAACAAGTGATAGAGCAACAGGCTAGCAGGTGGTTCGCGATCGCGAGACATAAACCCTTGGACACTAACGGTTCAGAAAAATACTGGATATTGAGGGGCTGCCACAATCGTTAAGGATAGCCACGGTGCCATTTGGACTTAACAGATCACAAATTTGTTAATCAGGCAAATCCGCAGACGATTTCACGTTTTTGAGAGTCAATCCAGAACAAGTGCGCTTGATTAATCCCGTGAGAACGTTACCAGGACCAACTTCAATGACTGTTTCGATGCCTTCATCTGGAAGGCGCAAAGAAATTTCTCGCCACCGTACAGATCCTGTCATTTGCTGTTTCAAACGCTCTTTTAGCGTTTCAGCATCGGTTTCTGGAGTGGGATCTACGTTCGACATCACTGGGATGGTCGCAGGCTGAAAGGCGATCGCATCCAGCACATTGCCATAGTCTGCGGCAGCATCGGCCATCAACGGAGAATGAAACGCACCGCTGACCTTGAGGGGAACTTTTCGCTTCGCCTTGATGGACGCCATTAATGCTTCAACAGCCTCGGGAATCCCTGATACAACCACTTGCCCAGGATTGTTGTCATTCGCAAGAACAACGCCATCAAGTTTTTCTAATAGGACATCCAACTCGTCTCGATTGAAGCCCATGAGAGCTGCCATCATGCCGTCGGAGGCATTCGCCATAAGCTCTGCCCGACACTTCACAAGACGTAAGCCTGCTTCAAAGTCGAACACCTGAGCTGCATAGAGAGCCACATATTCGCCTAAGCTATGGCCTGCAACCAAATCAGGCTTGCCTGTGCAATCGCTTAGCAGATCAACCAAAATACTCTCAATTACATAGAGACAAGGCTGTGTATACAAGGTGTTTGATACTTTTTCATCATCACTTTGACACACATCCAAAACAGACCAGCCCAAGATTTGTTCTGCGATCGCCAGCCGTGCAGTTGCAGATTCAATTGCCGACAGGTCAGCCCCCATTCCCACTGACTGAGAGCCTTGCCCTGGAAATACCCATGCAGTTTTTGTCATTGATTCGTGCTCGTATGATTCCCACGTACCTGTGGATTGTCCGCTTTGGGGCTGTCTCTATTGACAACGCCTAAACCTCGCCCCACTGGAAAATGGCTGCGCCCCATGTTAAGCCAGCCCCAAAACCAGCAGCAGCAATTGTATCACCTAGCTTGACTTTTCCTGACCGTACATATTCGTCCAACGCTAATGGAATGGAAGCAGCAGACGTATTACCGTGCTGCGCCATGTTGCTCATTACTTTTTCGGGAGGAATCTTCAATCGTTGGGAAACCGCATCCAAAATCCGTTGATTTGCTTGATGAAGCAATAACCAATCGAGTTGTGAGGCATCAGCGCCAGCACGAAAGAGAGCCTTTTCAATCACTTCAGGAACTTTTCGTACCGCAAACTTATAAACTTCTTGCCCATTCATAGCAATGGGACGAAACGTTCCTTGCTGAACGGTGGTGTGATCAACAAGTTCACGGGATTCGCTCTCATAAGAAAGAGTGAGGCATCCATTTTGAGTGCCGTCAGAACGCAGTTCAAATCCCAAGAGGTGATCAACCGAGCTTGCTTTCATCACCACAGCCCCTGCACCATCACCAAATAGAACACAAGTGCGGCGATCGCTCCAGTCAACCCAGCGAGACAAAACGTCAGCCCCAATCACCAATACCGTCTTATACACGCCAGTTCGAATAAATTGGGCAGCCGTTGAAAGGGCAAATACAAATCCTGAGCAGGCCGCTGTCAAATCAAATGCCACTGCCCTAGAGGCACCCAGCAGGGATTGAACCTTACTGGCACTCCCGAATAAATCATCAGGCGTCGACGTTGCCAACACAATAAGGTCAACATCAGCGGCATCGATCCCGGCCATCTCAAGCGCATTTTGAGCAGCTTGATAAGCCAATCTAGATAAAGACTCCGACTGGCCAGCAATCTGCCGCTGCTGGATTCCAGTTCGTGATGATATCCACTCATCCGATGTATCGACGATGCGGCTTATCCCTGCATTATCAACTGATGCAGCAGGAACAGAAGCCCCGCTACCAACAATGGCAATTCCCGTATCCATGGATTGAAACATTACTCTCCGTCAGTGGCGATCGCAGTTGCTTTCTGATACTGAGATTGAATCTGATCGAGTACCCGATGGTCAACTGCTTCTTTTGCCAATCGAATTGCGTTAAAGACCGATGGAGCCTGAGAACTGCCGTGACTAATAATGCAAATACCAGCAACCCCAAGCAACAGCCCTCCCCCATGCTCTGCATGGTCAATACGCTGACCAATGCGTCGCAAATTTGGCTTCAGCATTCCGACCCCTAACTTCCCGCGAATGCCTTGGGGCAACTCTTCCCGTAGAATTTGCAACAGCACATCGCCAATCGCTTCTGCAAACTTCAGCAGAACATTACCAACAAAGCCATCACAGACAACAACATCGAAGTCACCTGACAACACATCACGCCCTTCAGCATTGCCAATGAATGAAATACGGGAATTTTTCTCCAACATTTCATGAGCACGCAGTGCCAGGTCATTCCCTTTAGAAGGCTCTTCTCCGATATTAAGCAATCCCACCTTGGGGTCGTCAACTCCCATAACGCTACGAGAGTAAATATCCCCCATAATGGCAAATTGGTTCAGAAACTTCGGACGGCAGTCGACATTCGCCCCAACGTCCAAAATTAGAACAGATTTCCCCGCAATCATTGTTGGAAGCACAGCACCAATCGCAGGACGGTCAATTCCTTTAAGCCGACCTAAGCGCAACAAGGCTGATGCCATGGCAGCACCTGAGTGGCCGGCTGACACAACAGCATCTGCCCTTTTTTGCTTCACCAAATTCATTGCCACATTAATCGATGCATTCGGCTTTTTACGAATGCTCGTCAGCGGCTCCTCATGCATCTCAACAATGTCCGTCGCTGGAACAATTTCCATGTCGGACTTTTGATGATGCCGATCAAGAGACTCCTTAATCCGATCTTGATCACCAACTAAAATAATTTCGATACCCAATTCTTCGCGTGCGCGTACAGCGCCAGCGACAATCTCTTCGGGAGCGTGATCTCCCCCCATTGCATCGATTGCAATCCGTGCTTGAGTTGACCCCATTTAGATGCTGCTAAAAAACCTTCTGAATTTTATCAGATGGAACCCTACTCAAGACAGAACTCATGAGTTATTCCATTTCGCCGGGTTCAACAATCCGCTGAAATAGATACCCCGTTCCACGAGCCGTCAGAATTAACTCAGGATTGCTTGGATCTTCTTCGAGCTTTGCTCGTAGCCGAGAAATGTGCACATCCACAACACGAGTGTCAACGTGGCGCTCAGGGGTATATCCCCAAACCTCTTGCAAAATCTCAGACCGAGAGAAAGGCTCTCCAGACCGACCGACAAGCAACTCCAGCAAGCTGAATTCCATTCCTGTCAAGCGGATTCGCTCACCACCTTTGTAAACCTGACGCTTGTTTGTGTCAATACGTAAACTTCCGACTTGTATGATACCGGAACTAGGTATTCCCGTATTTCCAGCTTTGTCAACGCGGCGCAATACAGAGCGAATCCGTGCCTCAAGCTCCTTAGGCGAGAAGGGTTTGACCACATAATCATCAGCGCCGAGCTCTAGTCCCGTAATCCGATCGGCAACATCACCCAAGGCCGTTAGCATAATGATGGGAACATCTGATTCTTTTCGGAGTTCTTGACAGACCCCGTATCCATCCAGCTTTGGCATCATTACGTCTAGTACAACAAGGTCAGGCGCAGCATTACGAAATGTATCTAGCGCTTCTTCCCCATCAGCAGCCGTAACAACGTCATACCCAATCATTGATAGCCGCGTTTCGAGGATACGTCGGATGCTGGCTTCATCGTCTACAACAAGTATCTTTTCTTTTTGATTGTCCAACTTTCCCCATACTCCTTAAACGTCACAGCAACTTAGATTAAATTCAGATTTTTGATACTTAATTTTTCGTACCTTATCATTAGAATCATACTCGCAATTTTCTGATTCCGAAAAGCCGAGTTCCTTCCCAGAAGTACTTCACAGGGTTTCTTAAGCTTTATAGAGCATGACGTTTTTTTTTACATTACGTTGTGAATTAACTTAACAGTAATTAACATAGCTAAAACTTTTGGGAGCTAATGCAAAACGACGTCGATGCAAATTTATTGGTTAATGCATGCCAATCACGTTTCATTGTGTGCCCCCCTTATTTAGAAGGA
>JBCCWF010000486.1:0-5162 GCA_039194035.1 Cyanobacteria bacterium P01_E01_bin.6
CAATTGATGACGTATTTCGGTAGCTGGTCTATTCAGGGTGATTAGCAGGAAAATATTTAGCTAATAATCTGCAATGATATATTTCGTTATTGTGCAGTCCATGACTCTCTGTTAATGTCTCTTGAACTACGATTCCCCCGACTTGGGCTTCAATAACATTACATACTCCTAAGGTTGGACAGCACAATAATACCTTCAAGTATCTTGACTCTCTTCAGGGAATATCCTGATGTCGCAACGTAACGGTTTCTGTCGGGATATATATTGATGTTCTTACCTGTTGACAACGATTGAAATGTTAGATCGTAAGTAGCATTGATAATACGTCAGCCCATTCATAAATCCGCTTTGTGCTGACGAGGAAACGTATTTCGTTCCCAAAACACCCCATCTGCTAATCCTTGCACGTTTGCATCAGATTCCGCTAGTTCTAGTCTTCGCTCCGTGAGCAGACAATACTCTCGATCTAGCTCAATGCCTAGATAGTTTCGATTTAGTTTTCTTGCCACAACAGAGGTCGTTCCACTTCCTAAAAACGGATCAAATACAACATCATGAGCGTTTGTGCTAGCCAACAGCAATTTTGCCATGAGTTTCTCACTTTTTTGGGTTGGATGGTCGGTGTTCTCAGGCATTGACCAGAATGGAATCGTAATATCCGTCCACAAGTTTGATGGATGAGTATCTCGGAAGTTGCCTTTTTCAGTGGCATCCCAATCTTTGGGAGTTCCATCTCGATGACGGTAGGGAGCAATAACTTTTCTACGGAGTTTCACGGCATCGACATTGAATGTGTAGTGATCTGACAATGTGCAAAACCAAATATCTTCACTAGAGTTTTTCCAATTGGACCTTGCACCTCGCCCTTTCTCTCGTTCCCAGGTAATGCGATTGTGAACTAGAAAGTGAGCGGACGCGACATGAAAGATGGACACTGACGAGAGCCAATCTCCACAGATATAAACAGATGCCGTAGGCTTTAGTAGAGGCTTGAGAGTCCGTATCACCGTATCAAGCCAATCAGAATAGTCGTCAACGGTACTTTTTGAAAACTTGCGCCCATTGAATGACTTGGTCAGGTTATATGGCGGATCGAGGATAAGTAAGTCAACAAATTGGGGAGGCAACAATCGAGCAATGTCCAGACAGTCACCCTGAATTGTGCCCGTTGGAGGATAAGAAAATGGTTGGGAGGGCAATGACTTCAGAATTCGCGGTTCAAGCCTGACTCGATCGTCATGACTAAGGGTCAATGTCCGATTCATGGGTGCCCGCTGTTTTCCCTGAGTCGGTTGAGTCACACCAGACATTGGCTATCCTCTAAGTCATTACACTCGTCGCTGCAAATATCGTATTCAACCTGGAGCAAAACCACGTCGTGATTGTAATGACTCGTTAAGAGACAATGCACTGCTATTTCAAGCTTAAGCGGTTAGGGGACATGCTTGCGATGATGTCGTCGTCACGTCCGACGGCATGAGCCGCATAGCGTTTGGCAAGGGGAGGCAGCATTGCGAAGGGGTTGCTGAACCCTGAAAAGATATGTAAGCCTTCGGTACCGGGAATTGTACCAATGAGAGGGAGGCGATCGCCACAAAAGGACACCAGACAGCGTTGCCAAGTTCCTGGAGCGTCTTTTAGCATTGGGAGCACATGGCCAATGGCATCCCGCATGGTGAGTTCACTTTCTGCTGCGTCAATACATGCTTCTGGATCGGTGAGAACGCGGCTAATTTGACCAATGCGAATTGTTCCATCTAAAAACTGAACAGCTCCTGCATCGAGGATGGGAGGAAAAAGTTCGTGGCCAGTCTCATCCCAGAGAATATCCTTATTGGGATCTCCAGCGGCGGCTTCGAGAGCAAATCGCTGAGTATTCATGGGCATAACCAAGGTTCGTAGCGATTGATCGAGGGGAGGGGTTTCGATGAGTTCGGCATGGGTGAAGCATTGTCGAATATGAATGCCTTCAGACTGGAGGAGCGATCGCGCCAGTCCTCCGTTACTCACCAATACATTCGCTCCTGAAAAAGTTTCCTGATCGGTAATGATGCCAGAAATGCGATCGCCCGATCGCTGAAAGCTTTGCACCTGGGCAATGGCGATCGCCCCACCTAGTCGCTTAAATGCCGCATTATAGGCCGTAACAACTTCTCCCGGTTGGACATTGCCATGTTTGACCGTAAACGCGCCAGATAGTGCCGAGCGATTGAGCATGGGTTCCAGCTCACAGGCCTCATCCACCGAAAGCAACGTGGGCGGCACCAGATATCGTGAACATTGCTCCTCGTAAGCGGTTGGATCGTCATCGGCAAGAACCGTGAGCACCAGATCGAGTTCTCGAAACTGAATGTCGTGTCCCAGTTCTTCAGACAGTCGTGGATAGCGTTCTTTTGCTTCGCGACACAGCTGTTGGAGAAGCGGAGTCGTGCCAGACCAATAGGCAATGCCTCCATAGCTATATCTCGTTGCCCCTTGAGGTGATGCATCACGATCCACCACCAACACCGTTTGGCCAGCCGCAGCCAGTTCATAGCTCACCGCCGCCCCGGCCACCCCATTCCCAATCACAATCCAGTCATATCCTGACGTCATCATCCACACCTCTTCACGGCTTCACTCCTCACCCACTTTCACGCTCCATCCGCAATCACCGCATCCACCGCAATCTCAACCAGCATCTCGGGAGTTGCTAACCGACTGACTTCAAGCAGCGTATTTGCTGGACGAATGGTGTCGAAAAATTCTTTATGCGCTTTGGATATGTGAGGAAATTGCTCGATATCCGTCACGTAAACGGTTGTGCGAACCACATGATCGAGCGATGCATCGACAGATTGCAGCGCTGTTTCAATTTTTCGAAGCACATAGACTGTTTGTGCATAGGCGTCATTCGGATGCTGAATTGTGCCCGATGCATCGGAAGCCGTGGTTCCTGACACGTACACAAATGATCCAACTCTGACGACACGAGAATAGGCGTTTTGTTCTTCCCACGGAGTTCCACTAGATACACAACGACGCTGCATCATATTGAATCCTTCGCTCCTTTGATTGATAATCTCAACCTATAGATGATGAAGTGCTTTATCGACAAGGGTTGGCACCTGGTCAATCTGCTCACGACTGACCATCAAGTTGGTGACGGCACGCAGTCGATTCGGGCCAGTTGCTAATATTGCTACGCCCAATTCAGATAACGTCTGAGAAAGGGAAGCGGCTGGCACATCAATGGTGTTGAAAAAGACGATGTTGGTCTGGACATCTTCCGGGATGATGTCGATGCCGTCGATGGGCTGAAGGGCCTGGGCTAACCGCTTCGCATTGTCATGGTCTTCGGACAGGCGATCGCGCTGATGTTGAACGGCGTAGAGGGCACCGGCGGCGATGATGCCTGCCTGCCGCATGGCACCGCCAAACATCTTGCGGAATCGTCTGGCCCGCTGGATCAGATCGGCAGAGCCAACAAGGGCGGAGCCAACGGGCGCACCGAGTCCTTTGGAGAAGCAGACGCTGACGGTGTCGAAGGGGGCGGCATAGTCGGCTTCGGAGATACCGGTGGCGATGCAGGCATTCCAAAAGCGCGCGCCGTCGAGGTGCAGCCGGAGGTTGCGATCGCGACAGACTTGGGCGATCGCCTGAATTTGCTCGATCGGAAAGATGCTCCCTCCGCCTCGATTGTGGGTGTTTTCGAGGCAGACGAGGCGAGTGAGGGGATGATGATCGTCGGTGGGGCGCAACACCTCGATGAGATCATCGGCGGTGAAGATACCGCGATCGCCATCAATTAACCGACACATGACGCCAGAGAGGGCAGCGGGTGCGCCTCCTTCGTAATAGTAGATGTGGGCTTGGGCATCGAGCACGACTTCGTCGCCGGGTTCCGTGTGGACACGGAGGGCGATTTGGTTGGTCATGGTGCCGGAGGGCATGTAGACGGCGGCCTCTTTTCC
Source organism: Cyanobacteria bacterium P01_E01_bin.6 (assembly GCA_039194035.1). Classification (GTDB taxonomy): domain Bacteria; phylum Cyanobacteriota; class Cyanobacteriia; order CAKZMO01; family CAKZMO01; genus JBCCWF01. Next base: position 3,954 of record JBCCWF010000486.1, read on the forward strand.
GAGGAGGTCGGCGGTATAGCGTTCCAGTGCGATGACGGTGGGGTCATCGCCGAGGACATCATCGCCGACGGGGGCATGGGCGATCGCCTCTCGCATGGCAGGAGTAGGTTGGGTGACGGTGTCGCTGCGGAGGTCAATGATGGGCATGGGGAAGAAGGAAAGGGGAAAGGGAACAAGAAAGGGGAAATGGTTAGTCTAGCAGGAGGCTGGGTTAGGAAAAAGTGAGATTAGGCTCAGTTTATGGGAGAGTGGGCGATCTGAAGGTGAGGGTAGGGTTGGTTCAAGTGATGCTCGACTATCAAAAAGCGACGCTGGGCTCGATCGACAAGAGGCTTAAATCTAAAATTAGCGAAAGAGCCGAGAAACAAACTGAACCGTATGCCCCCAGACCGAGAGAAGCTGAGGCTCACGGGGAGGGAGGTCGCACGCCGCACGCTCCTCATCAGTGACCGTGGGATTGGTAGAAAGATAGTCGTGGAGCCAGTCACAACTCCAGGCCATCAGGTCATCCAGGTTGTTGTTCCACAGCTTCACCGTATTGTCCCAACTCGCGGTGGCGAGGGTCTGCCCATCGGGGCTAAAGCGCACATCATAGACAGCACCGGCATGGCCCTCCAGGGTGGTGATCAAGGAGCCATCTAGCCGCCACAGCTTTACCGCACTGTCATTACTCGCAGAGGCGAGGGTTTGTCCATCGGGGCTAAAGCGCACGTCATTGACAATACTAGTATGGCCCTCCAGAGTAGCGATCAAGGAACCATCCAGCCGCCACAGCTTTACCGTAGTGTCCCAACTTGCGGTGGCAAGAGTCTGCCCGTCGGGGCTAAAGTGCACGTCAAGTACAGTCCCGTCATGGCCCTCCAGGGTGGTGATTAAGGAGCCATCCAACCCCCATAGCTTTACCATGCTCCAACTCGCCGAGGCGAGCATCTGCCCATCGGGGCTAAAGCGCATGCCCTGCTCAAAAGAGAGGTTATCCAGGGTAGCGATCAAGGAGCCATCCAGCCGCCACAGCTTTACCGTACCGCCCTCACTCCTCGATGCGAGGGTCTGCCCGTCGGGACTAAAGTGCACGCGATAGACATCATCGGTATGACCTTCCAGAGTGGTGATCAAGGAGCCATCTAGCCGCCACAGCTTCACCGTATTGTCCCGACTCGCAGTGGCTAGGGTCTGCCCATCGGGGCTAAAGCGCACGTCATAGACAAA
>JBCCWF010000487.1:0-5157 GCA_039194035.1 Cyanobacteria bacterium P01_E01_bin.6
ATTGGATGTGATGGAATTTCCGTTTGCAAAGTAAATGACGAGACACGCTAGGAATAGAGCTGAACAGATAATAAACTGAGACTTTTTCATAAAATCAGTAGAGTCTAGAGTGCTGCGTTAGGGTTCTCATCGCCAAAGCTTCTCTAGACGTAACCCTCGTCTAGGTTGGGAACTGTCGTTTTCCCGAGAGGAAGATGACAGTTCCCAATATTGTTTGGCTTTATATGGATGTAACGCAGTCATTGAAGTTAATGAGCAGACGTGAAGAGGCGACCCTGCAACGGGCGATCGCCAGAGCTTATTACAATTTGCAAAACTAGTGTACACTTATCCACATTCAGTAAAGGAGGCTACTTTGCTGTCTATTCTAGGGTCTAGACAATAAGTGGAGTATATATGGGTTTGAAGCTATCGATCGTTATTCCCATCTACAATGAGATTCATACTATCGACACCGTGCTTGCAAAAGTAGTCGAGGTTTTGCCTAATGTGTCGAAAGAAATTGTGCTTGTGGATGACGGGTCGACCGATGGCACCCGTGAATGGCTCGCCCAGACCTTTCAAGGAAAGTCCTTCCAAGGTGCTAGGGTGCTTGGAGAATCTCAGCAAGTTGTGTTCAGCGATGGTTACTCAGAAGCCGTTGACAACGTTCCTTCATCCGTTGTTGCTGTGGCAGAAACATCCACTGATGTAACCGTTATTCTGCACGAAAAGAACATGGGAAAAGGAGCAGCCCTTAGGACAGGATTTGAGGCTGCAAAAGGTGATGTGATAGTAGTTCAAGATGCGGATCTTGAGTACGATCCTCAAGATTGGACGCGGATGTGGCCGTTGATTGAAGAGGGGAAAGCTGACATTGTCTATGGATCTCGGTTTTATGGGAATCCGCACCGAGTGCTGTACTTCCATCATTTGCTTGGCAACAAGGTGATTTCAAATGTGATCAACGTCCTTTGCAATACCACCCTGAGCGACATTGAAGTTTGCTATAAGATGTTCCGTCGGGATGTATTGGATGGCATACGACTCGTTTCCAACGACTTTGGATTTGAAGTAGAGTTCACCGTGAAGGTGACCCTTTCACGCCGTCGATGGAGAATTTATGAAACGGGTATTTCTTACTTTGGCCGTACCTATGCTGAAGGCAAGAAAATCAATTGGAAAGATGGCGTCAAAGCTCTGTGGTACATTGTGAAATTCCGGTTCTTTGGCTAAGCCACGGTCCCGATGCACTGTTTCTTCGTTTTCTAGGATGATTCCTCAGGCACTGTCACATGGTTCGAGGCTCATAGTTGAATCGTCTATGTCAGACAAGGTTTCGGGAGCTAATCTTTACCTAGATCAATAAATTAACCCTAATGGGTTGAGTTGAGAAATGGTTGAGAATTTGAGACGGTGATAGTCTTTGGTTCCATAGATATGAGACTGGTTTGAATGCCTAGCGGGTTGAGTCTGAAGAATAACTGGATACGTGCCATTCTCGGATTAGCCATCGGAGTCGTATTTTTCGTGCTGGTTTTGCAGAGAACCAGTTGGGGCCAGGTTCAAGACATTCTACTGCAGACCGATAGTCGATGGGTGGCGGTGGCGATCGCCGCCTACGGTATCAGCATGGTGATTCGGGTTGAGCGGTGGCGACTCCTCCTGTGGGATGTGAAACCGTTATCGTTTAAGGCAATCAGTGTTGCGCTCGTCGTTGGTTATGCAATGAACAACATCTTGCCTGCGAGACTGGGTGAACTATTTCGGGCTGATTTTGCGGGACGTCGCTATGAACTTTCTCGCTCTGCTACGATTGGGTCCATTGCCTTGGAACGCACGCTAGATGGACTGATTGTTGTGCTGAGCCTGGTATTGGGACGGTTCTTTGTGAGCCAAAATCAATTACTCAACACCCTCACCATTGCAGGGATGGTTCTTTTTGTCGGAATTGCGATCGCCCTTTGGGTGATGAGCGCTGGGCAAATGTCGCGATGGATGAATGCGTTACCTGAAAAAATTCAGTCTCGGATTGTGAGCTTTCAATCTGGTTTGTCTGCGATGCGAGGCAGCCAGTTAAGTCGAGTGGTAGGGTTTTCCCTCTCCGTCTGGGTCTTTGAGGCGATCGCCCATTGGTCAGTTTTAAATTCCATCAACGTTTCGTTGAACTGGATGCAGATGTTGTCGGTCGTTGGGGTTGTCAATCTCAGCACACTCATTCCATCCGCACCAGGCTTTGCAGGAACCTATCAGTATGCCTATGCATTTGTGTTGGGGTTATTTAGCTACTCCACTGCCTCTGGTATTGCAGCGGCGACAGCCGTCCAAATCTTTTTGCTGGGCAGTACGACATTAATTGGACTGGCACTGTACAGCTATGTCAATGCACAAAGTCTAGGAACAGGTCGCAGCATCAACAGTAATGGGCCAGCACCAAAAGAAATATCTACGAAACAAGGGCGTTCTCGTCGCTGATCCCCAGATGCTTTGTTTCATCACCATCAGCCGAATCATTCGCGAGCTTGAAAATTCCCGCAAAATTGAAACGATTGGTATCCTCCTTCTCTATGACGCGACTGGGCAAACGTCTCAGATTCGCTACGAAGACACGACTTGGCAATTTTTACAGAGAAATAAGGTTTGGGGCACGCGTTGCGCGGCTCAACAACTTCCATGACACTGCGCAACAAATTGTAGCCCAGGAGGTGTGTCCAAATTTCTTTGCGCACCATCTCCGGGGTCTTGGCGGTGAGCATCTCCATGTTTAAGGTGGTTTTGAGATGACGTAAGTTGAGGTCAGCCGCTTGCCAACGCCAGCTATATAGGCAGGTTAAGTGATTGGCAGTGTAGTGTTCGGAATCCAATAGGGTAGTCACGACAATGATGGAGTGATCTCGAAAGCCTTTTCGGGATAGCCTCAGGAACACTTCTCTGACCATCAACGTATCTGGGATAGTGGCAAATACGTCTTCGCGCCTGTAAGCTGGACGGCGTTTGGGTTTGTGCCATTCAACTTGATGGTCTCCAATCCCGTGCTTGCGACCTTTACGAAAATCTCTCTGTCGGGCATGATGCTTGCGCAAGACACCATCTGCCCTCTGCTGTTGAATCAGGGCCAGGTCAGCATAGCTACCGTAGGCTTAGTCAGCCATCACCACATCATCCGAGGCTAAGTCCTGAGCGAGCAGACGACTCATGACAATCTCACTCATCGTCTTGGGGGCAATACAGGCTGAGACGACTGCCCCTGTCAACAGACAGAAGAACACCACTACCCGAGCCAGCGGAAAGCCACAGCCTTTGGCTTGATTCCCATGTTGCGGATACTCTGCCTGGTTGGCGGCACCATCACTCATTAACACCGTCGTACCATCAAAGACCGTCACGCGCCGAGCACACCAGTCCTGCGCCTCGGGAACCGGGTGCTCTAGCTGCTCTGCAGTTTCTGGAATTAAGCGCTGCAGCAGTTCCTCAGGCAATCGTCCTCGGGCTTTGCGATAGTCATATTGACCTCGACAGTCTCGACGATTCCAGTCAGCTTGGGCGGGCTTACGTCCGCTGCTATGACCAGCGCGTTGGCGGGGTCGAAACCGCTTTCAAACAAGACAATCAAGCGTTGGGAATTAAAAAGCGCAACAAAAAGCGCTTCCAGTCTCAACAGATGCTCACGCAGCTGAATGCCCTGGCCCACAATGGGTTGACTTGGGTAACGTGTTGGCTCAGCCAAGACAAACCCGAACTCAAGTCGGTCGGCTCTCTGCGCTTGAGACGTGATGTGTTCACCACGACCGGGCAACTGTTTTTTGATGCGACGGGTCGATGGGTTGAGATTCGTCCCAATGCCGCTGACACTGTTGTTAGACCTTGGATTTACGGTTTAGAACAGTTGTTAAAATGGCTGCATGTTACCGTTAATTTGGCCAAAACTTAGGGAGATAGCAAGATTCGAGAGACATTAGCGATTGCCGCCACACTGCCTCAAGAGCGTCAACAGAAGAGCGTTAACAGGTGCCTCCTCGTCGATGGACGCTCAAACACTTGGTGCACTGGGTGTGCACCTTTGATATCTCGTATTGCCGCGATACCTTGGTAAAGGGACTCAAGCGTCTAGGATTTTCTTGGAAAAAAGACCGTAAGCTTCTCAATCAAGCGAATCCTCGCAAACGAGCTGAGTTTCTGGAGACGCTCAAAGGACTACTCGATGAGGCGCTGCATCAACAGTGTCTCCTGGTGTATGTCGATGAAGTCCATATCCACCTCGATACCCATGAAGGCTATGGTTGGTCGATCAAAGGAAAGGGATGCTGGGTATTACCGTGTTCCCCTGGATGAACGAAGGTGTCCTTCTATAAGGTGTATCTCTATAATTTGGGACAAGTGCGAATTTTTCCCGATGACACGGCCAATCAAGAGAACACGGCTGAGATGCTTCAACGGCTTCGTGGCGAGTTTCCTCATCGTCCACTCAAGCTCATCTGAGATGGAGCCTCGTATCATCGAGTTCAGCATACTCAATCAAACGCCGCCTCTCTCGATATCTCCCTTGTTCCCCTTCCCGGCTACAGTCCTGATTTCATGCCTGTAGACCATCTCTGGCATTGACTACGGGAAGAGGTGACCTATCATGCCTGCTATGACAAAAAAGCAGATCTCATTGACCAGGTTGAGCTGTTTCAACATTGTATTAATGCTCAGCCCCTCGACGTGGCAAACCGTTTATGGGTCAAAACCCACCTCAAATCTGACGAGGAGAAACTACGATTCTCAACCTAGATGAGGTTTAGTACCCTATCGCACCCTTTGTTGGGGCACCATCGAGATTATTTAAGTGGGCTGGGAATATTAAGAACAACGCTGAGAATTGCATCTCTGAGAACGAAAGGATTTTAGGGGGAGTTTCCTAAGTTCAGTAAACATTGAAGATGCAGAAGGCTTGTATTTTAAGCCAGGACTATGGGTCGCTCCGTGTCCTATAATCTCGTTAAATTTTCTCAGCTATGTTTAAGTCCCTGAACGTGATTAAAACCAAAATCCTCAATCCTGTGCCGCCCGTTGCACGAGCAGCACAGGATTGGGAAGGTTACGTTTAATTATGACTAGTTACTTATGAGTCATTCAGAATATGTATCAGGTCATATTCTCATTCAAAGCTTGGTTTAAGAAGTATATATATTTTGA
>JBCCWF010000488.1:0-5151 GCA_039194035.1 Cyanobacteria bacterium P01_E01_bin.6
ACCATTTATTTCCCCCAAAACCCTTTTGGTCACGGGTGTTTTACTTCCTTAAAAACCCCCGTTCCCAAGCTGGACGAGGTTTATGATGTTTTATTTCACACATGCATGTTCATGGATCGACCGATATACTCATTTTATTGTGATCAGATGGAAATCATAGTTTGTCCTTTGACCACACGAATTCAATCCTCCTAACGCATGAGCCTCTGTCGCGTTAAGGCAATGCTTCAATGCACCCAAGATAACGACATCAGTACTTGGCGTCATTAAAGCCAAAGCCTAAAATTCTGTGCCGCCCATCGCGCGGGCAACACAGAATTTGGCAGGATCCGTTTAATTATGGCGAGCGACTTACCACGATAGTTGCCGTTGAATATTCCAACCACTCATCCGCAGGATTCAACTTCTGATCCAGTTGTTTGAACCGAAAATCATGCCTCAACTTAGCAACGCCAAGTTGTTTCAAGTTGTTTGAACTCGACACCCTATCATCCATGTTTCGTCAGCTTATTAGCGTTTTTAATCGGCTTCCGCTACAAATGGTTTTGACATTGCCATTTGTTATTCAAGTTACGACCGTTGTCGGAATTGTTGGCTATCTTTCCTTCAAAAATGGACAAACGGCAGTGAATAATCTCGCATCGCAACTGCGGAATGAACTCAGTGCTCGCATTCTTCAAGAACTCGAAGAAACCGTTGAAAGTCCGTACATCATCAATCAAATTAATGCGAATTCTTTAATCCGAGGAGATATTGACATCATCTCAGGGAAAGGAGAGCATCAACTTTGGCAACAGGCCAAGGTGTTTCCCAGCACAAATCTAATTTACTGCGGTAGTGAAGCGGAAGGAGCACTCCTGGGCGTGGGGCGATCCAATGGGGGATTGGGAGAGTCGCTTGTCATTCAAACATCGAATATATCCACGAATAATATTTTTCACTATTACGAAATTGATGCAACGGGCAATCGCTCATTTCTCCAAAGTAAAGGAAGTCAAGTTTTTGATGCACGTATTCGGCCTTGGTATGAGGCGGCAGCTGCAAAAGGTGGAGCAACCTGGAGTGATATTTATTTAGATTTTGTTGTGCAATTGCCAACCATTACGGCGGCAGTTCCTGTTTATGCAGAAACAGATGAACGGTTATTGGGAGTTTGTGCGACCGATATCATTCTGTCTGAAGAATTGAATTCGTTTTTAGAGCAACTGGTCATTGGGAAATCAGGAATTGCATTTATTACCGATCCGTCCGGAACTCTGGTCGCAACCTCCACCTCAGAATCTATTACAACTGGTAGCGGCCCAACCACCACATTACTAACGGCACGTGACAGTTCTAACCAGCTAATTCGGGGAGTGATTGGGCATTTAGCAATAACCTTTGATGGGTTACAAAATGTGCAGTCAAACCAATTAGATATGGTTCTGGATGGTAGGCATCATTTTCTAGAGGTTTCTCGTTTTCAGGATACGTATGGGCTGGATTGGATTGTTGTTTTAGTGGTTCCTGAAGCCGATTTTATGGAACAAATTCATGAAAATACACGAATGACATTGTTGCTTTGCATGCTTGCCTTTATGATCACAATTTTGATGGGGTCGTTGATTTCAGCATGGCTTACAAAGCCGATTCTAACGCTCAATAAAACAGCTCAGGAACTTGCCGATGGCCACTGGGATGAGGCCGTTGAACTCAATCGAGTTGATGAGATTGGAGAACTTTCCCGAGCATTTGCTCACATGGCTCATCAACTTAAGGACGCGTTTTCTACGATGGAAAGACGTGTTGAAGAACGGACAAATGAGTTGGTTCTAGCTAATCAGGAACTTCAGCGTTTGTCACAAATGGATGGACTCACACAAGTTGCCAATCGCCGTCATTTTGATACATGTATCGAATTAGAATGGAAGCGATTATCTCGTGAGCAGAAGTCTCTGGCACTATTGATTTGCGATGTGGATTTCTTTAAGCAATACAATGACACGTACGGCCATCAAGCGGGCGATCGCTGTCTACAACAAGTGGCCGGGGCCTTAACTCAATGCGTCCGGCGACCAGCTGATGTTGTTGCTCGGTATGGTGGAGAAGAATTCGCGATTATTTTGCCAGATACTGATATCGAAGGGGCAACCGTATTAGCAAAGCAGATCCAAGAACGGCTTTCTCGGCTTCATATTCCTCACATATCCTCCTCTAGAGCCTATGTCACTATCAGTATTGGGATTAATGGCCTTATCCCAAATTCGAAGGACAATTTGCAGGCCTTTATTCTCGCAACCGATCAGGCACTCTACATTGCAAAATCAGAAGGTCGCGATTGTTATCGCGTTGCTTAGGAATGATTATGAAATAAGTACCTGAAGATAATCAAAACCAAAGCTCCAAATCCTGTATCACTCCCTGCACGGGCGGCACAGGGTTTTGAGGGGCATGTTCAATTATGGCTAGCGACTTACCACGATGACTGTGCTTGGTTTCCCGCCGCGTTAAGAGATTGACAAAATACCTCAACAGAAAAAGATGGCTGGCCTAATGTTCACGGGCAGCGCATTTGATTGAGGTCATGATTCGAGTAAACTGCCAAGACGCGTGGCAACTATCGTTTGTGATCGTGCCCCATTCATCTCAATCATTATCAAAGCTCTGCAATTCATGGTCCTTCGGTTTTTCAAATTCTTTCGATACCTCACTCCTCGGATTGTCCGAGAAACGATCAGGCGGATTGGAGCGCAAAATTTGCCCGGACTGGCGTCCGAAATGGCATATACCGAGATTTTGGCGTTGTTTCCAGCCATTTTGGCTATCTTCACAGCCATTGGCTTATTTTCAGCTCTCAAAATGCGCTTTGTGAAAATGATTGGACGGTTGAGTGAGGTCGTGCCCACAGAAGCCTTTGGACTGATCGACAATTTTTCCAATGAGGTCAGTGGCGATCGCAACAGTAGCTTGTTTTCCGTTAGTTTTGTACTGGCCATTTGGATTGCTTCTAGTGCCCTAGGCGCGGCCATGCGAGCCATGGATCAGATTCACCAGATTCCTCCCCGACAGCGTCGCCCCTATTGGAAGTCAAAGCTTATCGCCATTGGACTCACCATTGCTGCAATTATTCTCATCATCATTGCCACATTCCTTGTATTCATCAGCGATATCTTGATTGAGCGGCTGTTGGAACGGGCGGCTGAACAGAGAGATCTATTAGAACAATTTGGTCTAATTTTATTTCAGTCCCTGACCTGGCCACTCGTCTTGCTGATTATGTCGTCGGTTTTTGCGTTCATTTACCGATTCGGCCCCAGTCAACCGAGTCCAAGGAAGCCCATCATTCCTGGTGCTGTGCTTGCTGCCGCGTCGTGGGCGGTTGTTTCATGGATTTTCCGGCTGTATGTCTCTCAATATGGCAACTACAATCGAGTCTACGGAGCCGTGGGCGCGGTGATTATTCTCATGTTGTGGCTTTACATCAGTTCTCTGATTATGCTGATTGGTGACCAGCTCAATGTGGTCGTTGGGGAAAAAATGCAAATCGATTCGAGCAAGCAACGAACCGCGCCTTATTCTAGAAAACGAATTCAACCTTGAATCATAGGAATGAAACGTATCAAAACCCCGAGAGTGTTTTGGTGAAGGTGATGGCTGCGCCACCACCTTCACCAAAACACTGTCCGGTTCTATTTCCCTGATCGGGGTCGAAGGGGACTTTTTCATGGGATCTGACTTCGACTCCGATCAGCCAGCGTAAGATGTGGGACAGTAAGTAGCTAGCCATCATGAAACGTAACCTTCCACATCCTGTGCCGCCCGCACAGCGGGCGACACAAGATTGGGGGTTTTGGTTTTATTACGTCCAGGTACTTATTCCATAGTGTGATTGAGTCATCGTGCGATGAGCCATGTTGTTATTGTTGGCTGCGGGGTGGTGGGCGCGGCGATCGCCTACGAGTTGAGTCTGAATCCCACGCTCACCATCACCGTCTTAGATCAGCAGCCCCCAGCTCAAGGCAGCACAGGCGCTGCCCTTGGGGTGTTGATGGGAGCCATTAGCCAAAAAAAGAAGGGACGCGCGTGGGCCATGCGCGATGCCAGCCTGCGTCGCTACGCATCCCTGATTCCAGAATTAGAAGCGGCAACCGGACTGCAGGTGCCCTATAACCAAGATGGCATTGTGCTGTTGCGGTTTGAAGGGGATGAGGATGAGGAAAAATGGCAAACCCTGGCGACTCTGCGCCAGTCTCAAGGATGGCAGCTCGATTTGTGGAATGCAGAGACGCTGGAATTGCGCTGCCCTCAGGTGGGAACCCAGTTGGGCGATCGCCCCATTTGTGGCGCGATTCATTCCGTTCACGATCGCCAACTTGACCCTGTTGCGCTTACCCATGCGTTGGTCGCCGCCGCGAAACTGAATGGCGTGACGTTCCACTTTGATGTGAGAGTCACCACTGTTTTGCCCGTGGGAAATGGTGGCGATCGCCATCATTCTCCTCCGTCTTACCAAGTCGAATGCATTCGCCTCTTGCAAGATGAGGAGGAACCAACGACCCCCGTCTTCTCCATGGCTCCTGCCGATTGGATTGTTCTATCCACAGGACTAGGCACATTTCCGTTAACTGCATCGATTGCAACATCAGGCATTCGTTCAGAATCCAATCCGTCTGAGACAACACCCAACCCAACGAGCGGCGCCCCGATTGATATCCGTCCGGTGGCAGGGCAGGCGGTTCGTATTCAGATCCCTCATCCTGTTGATGAAACCACTTTTTCCCCAGTCATTTCGGGCCATGATCTCCATGTCGTTCCCCTGGGTGCAGGTGATTACTGGGTCGGGGCAACCGTCGAATTTCCTGATGAAGCCACGACAGCACCAGGAAATCAAGACGTGGCCACTCATGAACATCAGTTAGAGAAAGTGTTGCAGGGCGCATTCGATCTATTCCCAGCGTTATCAACAGGAACCATCATTCAGCAGTGGGTGGGGTATCGCCCTCGTCCTTGGAATCGGCCAGCCCCCATCATTGAACCTCTTGACAGACAGTCCCACATCATCTTGGCCACTGGACATTATCGAAATGGGGTGCTGCTGGCTCCTGCGACAGCCCAGCGAGTTAATGATTTCATCGTGCCTGAGAATCGTGCCTGAGTAGTAAGGGATCTACA